>CANNKR010000055.1 GCA_947504615.1 Gemmatimonadota bacterium
ACGAGATGATCCAGCAGCGCGGCGCCTTCCTGGCCTCGGTGAGCCACGAGATCCGCACCCCGCTGAACGGCGTGATCGGCATGACGGGCGTCCTGCTGGGCACCGCGCTCTCACCGGAGCAGCGCGAAATCGGCCGGGCCGTGCGCGGCTCCGCCGAGCGGTTGCTTGGGCTGCTCAATGATGTGCTCGACTTCGCAAAAATGGACTCGGGGCGCATGCAGCTGGAGTCGGTGGAGTTCAACGTGCACGAAACCATCGAACAGATCGTCGAGTTGCTGGCGGTGCGCACCGACGCGCGGCAGTTGCATGTGAACACGCTCATCGCCCCCGGGGTCCCGTACGTGTTGTGCGGCGATCCGGGGCGATTCGGCCAGGTGCTGTCGAACCTCGTCGGCAACGCGGTGAAGTTCACGGCGGCCGGCCAGGTGACGGTGCGCGCGAGCGTGGACGCCATGGATGACCGCGACGTCGTGTTGCGGTGTGAAGTGTCGGACAGCGGCATCGGCATCGCCGCGGACGCGCTGGAACGCCTGTTCGAACCGTTCGTGCAGGCCGACGCCTCGACGACGCGCCGGTACGGCGGATCCGGACTCGGGCTCGCCATCTGCAAGGAAATCGTGCAGTTGATGGGCGGCACCATCGGCGTGCGCTCGACGCCCGGCGAAGGGAGCGTGTTCTGGTTCACGGTGCGCCTGGCCGTCAGCACCAGCGCGCCCAACCGCTTGTTGCTCGAGCTCGACGACCTGAAGAACCGGCGCGCGCTGGTCATCGATCCAGATCGCGAAAACCGTGCCATTTTCGCGCTGCAGCTGGGCGGCCTCGGTGTCGTCTGCGACACGGCGTCGACGCTCGACGACGCGGTGGCCCTGCTGTCGGAGGCCGCCGATCCGTACGCACTGGTGTTCGTGCACCACGGCTGCCCGGACGCGGAGCCGCTGCACGCAGCGCGCGTCATTCGCGAGTTGCCACTCGCCAACGCGCCGGTGGTGATCCTGCTGGCGCCGTTGGGGGCGAGCCCGGCGCAGGGCGCGCTGGAGTCAGCCGGCGCCTCGGGGATCATCCACACCCCGGTGCGTCCGTCGCTGCTGGTCGGCGACATCACCGCCGCCTGCCGCAAGCGCCGCGACGCGTTGGCGCCCGACCATGCGCCGGTCGATCTCGACCTCGAACTCGAACTGACGGCTCCGGTCTGGCGCCTGGCCCCACGGGTGCTGGTCGCCGAGGACAACATCATCAACCAGCAGGTGGCGCAGCATCTGCTGGAACTGCTTGGGTGCAAGGCCGACGTCGTCGCCAACGGACTCGAGGCACTCGACGCGCTGGGGAACGTGCCGTACGACCTGGTGTTCATGGACTGCCAGATGCCCGAATGCGACGGCTACGAAGCCACGCGCCGTCTGCGGCGCGGCGGCAGCGCGCGCGCCTCGGTGCCCGTGGTGGCGATGACGGCGAACGTGATGCCGGGTGACCGCCAGCGGTGCCTGGATGCGGGGATGGACGATTATCTGGCCAAGCCGGTGCATCTCGACGAGATCGACGCGATGCTGCGTCAGTTCCTCGCCAGCCGGCTGGCCGATGAGTCAGGGAGCGACGACCCGTCGCCTGCCGGCACGGCTTCCACCGGCTCGATGGCGATGCGTCGCCCGGTCCCGACGCCGCCGGGCGGCCTGCACCCGACCCCCGCCCCCATCGACGAGCAGGTGCTCGACCCAAAAATCGTGAATGGGTTGAAATCGATGCAGGCCCGGGGCACGCGCACGACGCTGATTTCCGATTTGCTGACGGTCTTCCGGTCGCAGGCCGAGGAAGTGGGCGACCACCTGCGCGCGGCACGGGACGCTGGGGACCTGACACGGCTGCGCGAGGTGGCGCACAAGTTCAAGGGCGCCTGCGGGTCCATCGGGGCGGCGCGCCTGGCCGCCCGGGCAAAGGATGCGGAGTTGGCGGCGCGCGAGGGGCGGGCCGCTGATGCGACGGCCGCATGCGACGCCCTGGCCGCCATCGTGTCGGGCGACATCATGGCTCTCGTCGCCGCGTACGGCGACGCCATCAACTAGCGATCATCGCCTGAGGGACGCGCCTCAGGGACGCGCCTCAGGGACGCGTCGCGGGATCGCGTCGGAGTTGGTCGAGCAGGGCCATGCACGCTCGCTGCTCATCACGGGTGAGGCGACGGCCAACGTCCTCGATGGCCGCGTGCACGAGCGGCTCGAGCGTGGCCAGCAGCGCCAGACCAGCCGGTGAAATGCGGCAGATCACCTGCCGGCGGTCGGGGGTGCTGCGCGCGCGATCCACGTATCCGGCCCGCGTGAGCTTCTCCACCAGCCGCGTGATGCCCGGTGCCGCCTCGATGAGACGATCGCGAATGACGAGAGTGGGGAGTCCGTCCGGTCCGGCGCCGCGCAGGATGCGCAAGACGTTGTATTGCGCGCCCGACAGCCCCGAGCCCTCGAGACCGCGGTCGAGATCGCGACGCACGGCCGCCGCGGTCCGGAGAACGCCGAGGGTCAGTTCATGCGCCGCCGAGGCGAACGGCCGCTGCTGCTTGAGTTCCGCCTGGAGTTGGCTCTTTCGACGTGGCATCGGGGTAGCAAGGAACGGCATTGAACCGGGAATGCCCCCTGCCCTAAAGGGCGGGCACCAGTGCAATTTACAGCAGGTACGGCCGGTCCGTGCCCCCTTCCTTCCCTGTCCATACTGCCATGCGTGCTGCTCGACTCGTCCTGCTGGTCTCCGCCACCCTGATGTTTGAGGGCTGCAACGGCACGAATACGGGGACCTTCGACCCCGTGACCTACAGCATCGACCCGGCGACGGCGACCTTCGCCAGTTCGCTGAATGTCAGTATTGCGTCGATGACCAAGACCGCGAGCGGGCTGTACTACAAGGACCTGACCCAGGGGACCGGCGCCACGGCGGCGGCCGGATACACGGCGCGGGTCGCCTACACGGGCTGGCTCGTCAACGGGACGCAGTTCGACACCAGCGTCGGCACTACCGTCGGCTATTTCGAGTTCCTGATCAACGCGGGGCACGTGATCAAGGGATGGGACGAGGGCGTGGTGGGCATGAAGGCGGGCGGAAAGCGGCAGTTGGTCATTCCGCCGGAACTGGCCTACGGCACGACCGGCTCCGGCGCGATTCCCGGCAATGCCATTCTCGTCTTCGAGATCACGCTGCTGCAGGTGCGCTAGGCAGCGAGCGGTTCAGCGCGGGGCGGCCGGCGGTATCCATCGCTCGAGCGCGCCCCGGATGCGGGCGTCGTCGATGGGCTTGGCGAGATAGTCATCCATGCCGGCGGAGAGGCACCGCTCGCGATCTCCGGGCATCGCATTGGCCGTCATGGCGATGATGGGCGTGCGGCGTGCATCGCCCTCCCGGCGGCGAATCGCCGCCGTCGCGGCATAGCCGTCGAGCACTGGCATCTGGCAGTCCATGAAGATGACGTCGAAGACCGCGTCGGCCGACGCCGCGATGGCCTGCTCCCCATTGGCGGCCACCTGCACCGCGCACCCGGCACGTTCGAGCAGGGCGCGCGCCACCATCTGATTCACCGGATTGTCCTCGCCCAGTAGCACGCGCGGCCCAGTGGGCGTGCTCGCCGCGGCGGGTTCATTGGTGGACTCGGCGAGGATCTCCAGCGAGGGGCGGGACACGGTCTTGCGCTTTGCGCTGACGCGCGGCGCCCCGCGGTCGGTGGTCGCGCCCGTCGCCCGCTGCTCACGCGCCACCCGCGCGCGGCGCATGGCGCCAAGCAGCGCACTGCCGCGTGCCGGCTTGGTGACGATGTCGACGTAGCCCATGTCGAACGCCGTCTGCGCGGAGATCGCGTCAGCCGGGCGCGCGAGCAACACCATGGGGGTATGCTCCAGCTTGCGCTCCTTCCACACGGCCTGCGCGAACGTCAGGTCATCGCTGGTGCGCGTCCCCACTTCCACGAACACGACGTCGTACGGGGTCCCCTGCGCCACCGCCTGGCGCATGTGCTGCAGTGCCTGATCGCCCAGGGCACGTGTATCCACCTGCGTACCGAACGACTCGAGTCGCTGTGCCAGCGCGCGTCGCGTGACGTCGTGCGCGTCGACGACCAGCACCCGTCGGTCGGCGAGGTCGGGCATCGGCGACACTTCCCCCGCGTCGGCCGGCACCGTGAGCCGCATGGTGACCCAGAACGTTGACCCGCGCCCCTCCACCGAACGGAACCCCGCCGCGCCGCCCATCGACTCGGCAATGCGGCGCGTGATGGCCAGGCCCAGCCCGGTACCGCCGAATCGGCGGGACATCGACGCATCGCCCTGACTGAAGTCCTCGAAGATGCGCGACTGCTGGCTTTCGGGTATCCCCATGCCGGTGTCGTGCACGGACAAGCGGACGGTCGCGTCGGTCCCGCGCTGATCGAGCACGTCGAGTTCCAGGACCACATGGCCGAAGGTCGTGAATTTCACGGCGTTCGTCAGCAGGTTGAGCGCAATCTGGCGTACGCGGCCTGCGTCTCCCACGAACTGCGCGGGGACCCCGCGCGCGACATGCAACGCCAGGGCAATCCGTTTTTCGTTGGCCCGCGGTGCCAGCAGGTCGCAGGCATCCTCCAGCGTGCCGACGAGGTCGAACGGCAGCGGCTCAATGGTGAGCTTGCCCGCCTCGATCTTGGAGAAATCGAGGATGTCGTTGATGATCGCGAGCAGCGAGTCGGCCGACGACTTCACCGCTTGCGTGTACTGCAACTGCGTGTCGTCGAGGCCGCTCTCGAGCAGCAACCCGGTCATCCCCAGGATGCCGTTCATCGGCGTGCGGATTTCATGCGACACCGTCGCGAGGAACTGGCTCTTGGCCCGGGCCGCCGCCTCGGCGACGTCCTTGGCCACCACCAGTGCATGCTCGCTCTGCCGCCGTTCCGAGAGATCACGCACCTCGAGCAGGGTGATGCTCTGGCCGTCGACCTGCACGGGTGTGACGGTCACGTCCGCGGGAAAGAACTCGCCGCTCAGCCGGCGGAGCTGCAGTTCACTTTCGAGTGCGCCCAGCGTGCGCCCGCGTTGCAACAGGGACGACACCACCTCCACGGAGGGCTGGCCATTCGGCTGGTGCTCCGGCAGCAGCGCGCCAAGCTCCAGCGCGAGGAGGCGCGCCTTGTCCGGCGCGGCGAACAGCGTCACCGCCGCGCCATTGCAGTCGATGATTCCATCGGCGTGCATCAGGAAATGCGCCGAGGTGGCGTGGTCGAAGATCACCTGAAAGCGTTGTTCGGCCGCGACGCGCTCGCCGACGTCGCGCATGATGGCCAGAAAGCCCGTGTGGTCACTGCTCCGCATCACGTTCAGCGACATGTCGAGGATCAGGTCGCGGCCGTCACGCTGGCGCCCGTTGACGATCTCGCTGACGCCACGGGCGTTGTCCCTGGCCCGGACGAAATACGCACCGAGGGCGCTCGTGGACATCGAGCGGTACGGTTCACCCATCAGTTCGCGCACGTGCATGCCCACCAGCTCTTTCTCCGACCAGCCGAACAGCCGCTCGGCCGCCGGGTTGCATCCCTCCACGCACCCGTTCTCGTCAGCGGTCACGATCGCATCGATTGTGGAGTTCAGCAGGGCACTGGCGTGCGCCTCGCGGGCCAGCACGTCCCTGGTGCTTGCCTCCACCGTCTGCTCGAGCACGGCGACCTTTGCCTCCTGGGTGCGCCGATGACGCGCCACCGCCACGGCGGCAAACCCGAAGAGGATGACCAGCAGCGCGTCGAGGGCCATTTCGAGGCGGTCCAGCAGCAGCCGGTCCCTGGCCATCAGGGCGTCGAGGGTCTCGCTGATGGCGCCTGCCTGATCGGAGGCGGCGAGGAAAATCGCATCGTATCGCGCGGCGAGCGGGTCATTCACGGCCCGCGACCGCTGGCCACCCGCGAGCCGATCGTCGGCGATGCGACGCAGCTCGCCAACGTGGCGGCCGAGCACCGTCAGGCGGTCGGAAAGCAGCGGATCGCGATTGGCGAGGCGGCCCCCGATGACGATGTCATCCCGCAACCGCTCGAGCAGCCGTTCGGCGTGGTCGTACCTGGCGGAGACATCGCGCGAGGGCACGAGGTCGGCCTCGCCGGCGACCAGTGCCTCGAGCGCGAGGTGCGCCCGGGTCAGGTCAAGACGAAGGTCCCGCCCGATGGCGTCGACGGTCCTTTCCCGGTCGAACGCCTGGCTGCGCATGCTCTGCAGGGACGTGATGAACACAATGACCAGCGTGCCGAGCGCAATGAGCGCCCAGGCAAGACCGTCAAGGAACGGGCGCGACTGGCCCCGGGAATCGCTCACGCGGAACACCACATTTCGGGAAAGATATGCAACGCGACGCCTGCCGGTGAGCCGGGGCGTGCCAGACGGCTCCGGCGCCCCCGCCGGCGCCCGGGGGGGGGCGCCGCTAGAACTGGCGCCGCACGTCGAGCATCAGGTGACGCGTGGCGAAGGGAAAGACGTAGTTCACGCCGTCGCTGGCGTAGCCGCCACCGTAGGCGAGGCGGTCGAGCAGGTTATTGACGCGCACGGTCAGCTGGGTGGCGCCACGCGTCCAGGTCAGCGCGGCATCGGCCATCACATAGGCCGGGAGCACCGCGTCGCGGCCTCCCGTGTTGGTGAGCGGCGACGACGACGTGGCCCGTGCATCGCCCTGCAGCAACAGGCTGCGCCCGATGCGCCACGTGACCGACTCGGTGGCGACTACGGCCGGGGTCAGGCGTGACCGCACGTTGCGGTACACCACCCCGCTCGACGCATCGGTGAAACGGCGGATGCGGGCATCGGTGAGCGCCAGCGTGGCGTCGAGCGAGACCCGCGGCGACAGCTGCCACCGCAGTTCGCTCTCGAGACCCCGCCGGTGCGAGGCGCCGACGTTCACGCGCAGCGGCGCGCCGGTGAGGCTCAACGCGCCCACCGGCGCAATCTCCTCGCGGAACTCCATGGCGAACAGGTTGGCGCTGGCGCGAACGGCACCGCGCGTCCAGTGCGCGCCCACCTCGAAATCGACGACGTGCTCGGGGCGGACGTGGTCGAGGGGCAGGATGGACGCGGCGTTGCTGGCGTCGAGGTTGTCGGCGCCGACGAACATGTCATCGCGCGTCGGTTCGCGCCGGACGCCGCCGGCCGAGGCGAACAGCGACAGCGCATCACTGTGGCGCCAGGTCAGGCCGGCCCGCGGATTCAGGAACCCCCAGTCGATGGACGGCCCGGCCACGCCCGCGTTGGGGCTGGGCACATAGGCGAAGGTGGCGCGACGCACCTGCAGGTCGCCGAACCAGGTGGCACGCCCCTGCGTGAGCTGGACCTTGGCGAACGCGCTCTGCTCATCCTTGCGGCCGGTATTGTCGTACACCCGCTGCTCGAGTGCCGGCCAGATGCCCAGGTAATGATCCCGGTGATAGCGCATCACGTGCGCCCCGGCGTCGACGGCGAGCGCCCCGCGCCGGTACGAGTAGGTGCTCAGCGCGCCGTACCAGGCGTACGAGAGATTGAATCGCCACAGGTCGGGATCGACCCTGACGTCGAACCAGCCGCCGGCGCCCTGCCGGTAGAGGGCGGTGGTGAGCACGGCGTGCTCGCTCACGGCACGCACGTGCTGGACGTTCCAGAAGACCTGCGCAAAGCGGTCGCGCTCGTCGAGTCCCATCGGGTTGGCGCGCGGATCCGATTGCACGGTAGCCTCGTCGGTGGCGTAGTACGACGAGCGCAGCTTGGAGAGCCCGGCGAACGCCGTGAACTTCACCACGTCGCGCGTGCCGTACCAGGCGGCCGACAGGAAGCCGGACGACGCATTGTTCCCCGAATGTCTGCGGAATCCGTCGGTCTGGTGCGATGAGGCGCGCACGGCCATCGCCCAACGCCCCTGCACGAGTCCCGACCGCCACTGCACGGCGGCGCGGCGCGTGTCGAAGCTGCCGCCCGACACTTGCAGTTCGCCACCGCGTCGTGCGCCGGCGAGGTCGAGCGACTGGAAGTTCACCGAGCCCGCCAACGCCGCCGTGCCGAACGCGCTGGTCCCCGTGCCGCGCTGGACCTGCACCGACTGCACACTGTTGGCAAAGTCGGGGACATTGGAAAAGTAGAACGCCTGGTCTTCGGGATCGTTCAGCGGAATGCCGTCGAACGTCAGGTTCACCCGGTTCTGGTCCATGCCGCGCAGTCGCAGGTAGCTGTACCCGGTGAACGCCCCGCTCTCGGAGTAGGCGGTGACTCCCGGCACGCGCGTGAGCAACAGCGGAGCCTCCTGGCCGGAGTAGCCGCGCTGCAGCTCCTCGCGGCCGATCGTGCGCTCGCTCACGGGCGCCCCGGCCCCGGCCCGCACGGCGCGGACCATCACGCGCTCCAGGGTATCTGGACGCGCACGCGCGATGGAATCGGGAACGGGAGCTTGCTGCGCGGCGACGAGCGCCGCGATGACGAATACGAGTGGCTGCATGGCCGGTTCGCGATGAACGGTTGCGATCCGGAAGTGGGGCCCAGCCGGGAAGTCCGGTACACCGCACGCCCCGAGCCAGACGAGTGCCGCACCGAAACCCATCGCGACACGCCGCACTCCCTACGCCGGTATTATCCGGATCAGGTTCCACGGGTTTTTCTCAACTTCGGCGAACACCGAAGTACCCCTGGCGGCACTGGAACGGAAAATAGTGGGTTCGGGAGCCCGCGCCAGTGCGCCCTGGCACGGAAGCCGGCACGGAAGCCGGCAACCTTGCCGCCATCGTCCGCGCGAGCGACCTTCCCTCTCTCGATGCGATCACGCCTCCTTCACGCCTTCTCGTCGCCCACAGCGGCGCGTGCGCTCGTCTGGGCCACGCTCCTGATCACCGTGGTCGTCGGCGGGGTATCGCTGGTCATGTTGGAAGCGCGCATCCGGGACGCCGACGAAGCGCTGCTCCAGTCGCGCCGCGACGAACGCACGGCCGAGATCCAGCGCTGGCACAGTGGCCTGGTGCGGGCCAGCCGCGCCATCGCCGACTCGCGCTCGGTAGGCACGGCGCTGCGCCGGGTGCTCGCCGATCCGGCCCAGCTCAAAAGCACCCTCCCCGCCCTCGATGCCATGACCACGGCGCTCGACGCGGAGGACTGGCTCGCCTGGTTCCTGGTGGACCCATCAGGGCGGGTGGTCGCGTCATCAGGCATCACCAACGACGAAGCCACGGCACGCTGGGCCGGCACGCCGCGCCTTCACCGTGCCCTCGGCGGCAGCACCGTGGTGAGCGCCCCCGCGCCACTGCTGCGGGCCGCCCACAACGACGCGGCGGTGCTGCGCGCGGGCGATCCCTTCGTCACCGTGGCCACGCCAGTGCGCGACGCGCAGGGTCGCACGCTGGCCGCGCTCGCGTTCGACGCCCCCATGGCGGTGCGCCTCGACGTGAGCCGGACCTGGCGCACCGGCGACGTCTACCTGGTGCTCCGCGACGGGCACTTTGCCAGCCCGCCCCGCTTCTGGGCGACGCTGGCCCGTGCGGGGATCATGCCCGGCGACGCGCCGACCGCTGCGTTCCGTCTCACCGTGCGCGATCCCGGCGTCGACTTGTCCGGTGTCACGGCGGCGCCTGCCTCCCGCGACGCGTGGCCACTGACCAGCGCAGCGTCCCAGGTCACGCGAGGTTCCACCAATGTCGACATGCGCGGGTACCGCAATTATCGCGGGGCCACCGTGGTGGGCGCGTGGACGTTCATCCCGGAAATCGACGCGGGATTGATCTTCGAACTCGACGCCTCCGAGGCGTTCGCCCAGTTCCGCATCCTGCGCTGGCTGTACGCGACGCTCTGCGTGGTCTTGCTGTTCAACGCAGGAATCGCCGTGATCAACAGCCGCCGCGGGAAGCGCCAGCGCGCCCTGCGCAAGGCGGCCGAGGTCTTGCTGGTCGCGGCCAAGGAGCAGGCCGAGGCGGCGTCGCGCGCCAAGAGCGAGTTCCTGGCCACGATGAGCCACGAGATCCGGACGCCGATGAACGGCGTCATCGGCATGACATCACTGCTCGCGGAAACCGCCCTCACCGCCGAACAGCGTTCCTACCTTGAAACGGCGCAACGCTCGGCGGAGCACCTGCTGAGCGTCATCAACGACATCCTGGATTTTTCCAAGATCGAGGCCGGCAAGCTGGGCCTCGATCCGATCCCGTTCGACCTGCATGTGGCGGTGGCCGAGGTGGCCGACCTGCTGGCCCCGCGGGCCCGCGAGAAGGACATCGAGATCGTGGTGCGCATTGCCCCCGGCACGCCGCGACGGCTCATCGGCGACAGCGGACGCGTGCGTCAGGTGATGGTGAACCTCGCCGGCAACGCGGTGAAGTTCACCGACACGGGGCACGTGCTCCTCGACATCGAACCGATGGAGGCGCCTCCCGGATTTGCTGGCGTGCGCGTCAGCGTGGGCGACACCGGCGTGGGCATCTCGCCGGCGCGGCTCGCGACGCTCTTTGATCCATTCGAACAGGGCGACAGCTCGACGACGCGCCGCTTCGGCGGCACGGGGCTGGGGCTGTCGATCAGCAAGCGCCTGGTGGACCTCATGCACGGGCGCATCACCGTGGAGAGCACGGTGGGCGAGGGTTCGACGTTCCGGTTTGAACTCACGCTCCCGCTCGACCCCAATGAAGTGCCGCCGCCACCGCCAAGCCAGGAACTGCGCGGCGTGCATGCGCTCGTCGTGGATGACAACGAAGTGGGGCTCCGCGTGCTGCGGGAGCGGTTGACGGCGTGGGGGATGCGCGTGGGCGTCGCCACCAATGGCAACGACGCCCTGTCCGAGATCCGGCGGGCCCATGCGGAGGGCGATCCGTACCGCCTGGCCGTCGTCGACTACCTGATGCCGGGGGCGGACGGCGAAAGCGTGGCACGCGCGCTGCGCGCCGACCCCGAGTTGCAGCCGCTCGCGCTCGTCATCGCCACGTCGGCCTCGCTGCGCGGCGACGCGGTGCGCTTTCAGACCGTGGGCTACGACGGCTACCTGCCCAAGCCGCTGCGCACCGACACGCTGCAGGCGATGCTCGAGGCCGTGCTGGCGCGCGAGACCCCGGGGCACATCGCCCTCCCCCTGCTGACGCAGCACCTGCTGGCCGAGCAGGCGTCGACGGCGCGCGACGCCATGCGCCAGAGTTCGCTGCCCATGCCGCGGTCGACCGCGCGCGCGCGCCTGCGCGTCCTGCTGGTCGAGGACGACAAGGTGAACCAGATCATCTCGCGCAAGATGCTCGAGTCGCTGCACTGCGAGGTGGACCTCGCCACCGACGGTCTGCAGGCCGTGGACAAGGCGCTGCTGTATCCCTACGACGCCGTGCTGATGGACTGCCACCTGCCCCACCTGGACGGCTACGAGGCGACCCGCCGCATCCGGGCCGCCGAGCCCTCGGATCGGCGCATGCAGATCATCGCGCTGACGGCGAGCGCACTGGAGGAGGAACGCGACCGCTGCGTCGACGCCGGCATGGATGACTTCGTGAGCAAGCCGACACGGCTCGACGACGTGCGCGCGGCGCTCGATCGCGTGCTGGAGCGCGACCTGGCCCTGCGGGCAAAACGCCACCTCTCGGGACCTAACGATATTGGCGGTCAGCCGTAAAGCAGGATGTACGGTCGTGCCGCATCGTCGCGCGACATCCACCCCCCGATTGGGAGCCCATCGTAATGACGCGGTCGCGCCTTGCCCTGTTTGCCGTCAGTACCGTCGCCCTCACGCTCATTGCCGCAATCGCCGCCCCGAAGGCCACGGCCCGCGCGCGCGTGCAGGACGAGAAGCCGTTCGTGAGCGCCGCCAGCCCGGTGGCCGCCGGCGAGTACCTGATGGTCGTGGCCAGTTGCCACGACTGCCACACCGCGGGCTGGACGGAGTCGAAGGGGAACGTGCCGGCCGCCGCCTTGCTGGCCGGTAATCCCGTGGGCTTCTACGGCCCGTGGGGCACGACGTACGGCAAGAATCTGCGGCAGATCGCCGACCGCCAGACCGAGGATCACTGGGTCGAGGTGATGCGCACGGTCGACGGCGGCGAAGGCAAGCTACCGATGCCGTGGCACGACGCGGCGAAGTTCAGCGACAAGGATCTGCGCGCGATGTATCAGTACACCAAGTCGCTGGGCCCGCAGCCGCTCAAGCTGCCGCGCGGCACCAAGCCGGGCGTGAAGCCCACCACGTCGTACATCGACCTGACCGTGCGGGATTCGACGGGCAAGTAGGCACCGTCACTCCTCCAACTGCGCCGCCTGCGCCCGTTTCTTCACGGCCCCGATCATGCCCGGGAAGATGAAGCGATGGAACGGGAGCATGGCGTACCAGTAGAGATAGCCGAGGATGCCCCGCGGCTCGAAGAACGCGGTCAGTTCCACGCGCGATCCCACCCGGTCGGGGCGCACCTCGAACTGCAGCCAGGCGCGTCCCGGCATCTTCATTTCGGCGCGCAGGCGCAGCAGATGCGGCTCCTCGAGCGCCTCCACGCGCCAGAAGTCCAGCGGGTCGCCGATCCGAAGTTCATAGGGATGGCGGCGTCCGCGACGCATCCCCACCCCGCCGGCCATGCGATCGAGGATGCCCCGCAACTGCCACAGGATGTTGCCGGCCGGCCATCCCTCTTCACCGCCCAGCGCGCAGATGGCGGCGAAGAGCGTGGCTGGCGTGGCGTGCACGCGCCGGCGGCGGCGATCGAGCAGCATGCCCTCGTGTGAGCCGAGCACGTCTGCTTCCGAAGCGTCGTGGGTCAGGCTCGACAGGCTGGACGCCCACGTGGTCTCGACGTTGTCGGCTTCGAGTCGCGAGAGCGCGAGATGTACGGCGGCGTCGTAGCCCGTGGGCGCGACGCTGAAGGTGGTCCGCGCCCGATCGTCCCGCACTACCACCGGTGTCTGCAGGCTCTCCACCAGCGGCTGGGCGATACTGAACGGAACGGGCGTCAGCAGGTCCACCCAATGCCCGCTGAGTTCCGGCCGCGGGACAGGAAACGACACGATGAAGCGGCTCAGGCCGCGAATGCGGGCGTACCGCAACATCATCTCGCGGTACGACAGGATATCCGTGCCCCCGATTTCGTAGACCCCCCGGGCCGTGGGATGATCCAGCGCCTCCACGAGGTATTCCAGCACCGAGCGAATGCCGATGGGCTGGCACTTGGTGTTGACCCAGGTGGGCGCGACGATCACGGGCATGCGCTCGATGATGTGCCGGATGATCTCGAAGCTGGCGCTCCCCGAGCCCACAATCACCGCCGCACGAAATTCGATGACGGGCACGCCGCTGGCGGCGAGGCAGCGCCCCACTTCCTGGCGAGACACGAGGTGCTTGCTGCGGACCTCGTGGGGATCGCCGAGTCCGCCCAGGTAGATGATGCGCTTCACCCCCGCCTCGGCCGCCGCTTCGGCAAAGGCAATGGCCATGAGCCGGTCCCGCTCGCGAAACGCCTCCCCAGCCGCCATCGAGTGGACGAGGTAGTAGGCCACGTCGATGTTTTCCAGCCCGCGCCAGAAGACGGCGGGTTCTTCAAGGTCGCCGGGGATGACCTCCACCCCGGGCCAATCGTAGCCCTCGAGGCGACTGGGATTTCGCGCCACGCACCGCACGTGATGCCCCTTGGCGAGCAGGCGCGGCACCAGACGACCACCGATGTAGCCGGTGGCACCGGTGACGAGGACGCGCAGGGGGGATGCGGGATTCATATCGACCCCGCCAAGCATATCACGTGAAACACGGCGGGGGAACGCAAAGGCCCCGCCAGCGATAACCACTGGCGGGGCAATTGCTTACCTTCGAATAGCTGGGGAGGGGATCGAACCCTCGACCTCACGATTATGAGTCGTGCGCTCTCACCAGCTGAGCTACCCAGCCATGCAGCCCAATAATATACGAACAGGCAGCGCGACCTCAAAGGCCTCCCCCACCTGTTGCTGTCCCTGACCAGCCGCAACGGCAACCCCTGTAAATCGTCCATAAGTGATGAGCCCTGACGATCCGTTCAAGCGCCCCTTTCCCGACGAGAACTACGTTCCGCCGGATCCGGGCGACTTGCGCAGGCAGGCCCTGCAAAAAGCCTACGAGATCGCCGCCTCGATTTCCACGGATCAGTCGCGCCCGCACGCGCCGCCACCTCCCACGGACTGGCGACCGGTGCTGCGCGCCGTCAACGCCGCCCTCGCCGTGGCCGTGGCCGGCTGGTTGCTGCTCGCCCCGCCCGAGTGGCTCCCCCAGCGTACGCCGGACCTGCGATCGTCAGAGCAGCGCGTGATTGGGCTGCGCCTGGTGCTGGCCATGGAAGCCGCGCGGGTGAACGCCTACCGCGACGCCGAAGGGCGCCTGCCGGAGTCGTTGGCAGAGGCCGGCGGCGACCCGCGCAGCGTCCGCTACGTTGCGCTCGACGCCACCCACTACACCCTCTCGGCGTCGGACGGCGGCCTGCACACCACGTACGACAGCACGGTGCCGCTCGGCACGCTGCTCAGCGATGGCAGCCGGCCATGACGGAACCACGCACTGGGAGTTCCCCGCTCCGCACGAGCGCCAGTCGCATGTCGTTGGAGGAGCGCGCGCACGAGGCGCGGCCGGTTCCCCCGACGTGGTTCGAAATTCATGCCGGCAGAATCCGCTGGATCACGTGGATCGCGGTCGCGATCATTGGCCTGCGGTTGGTGTCGCCGCGCCCTGACGGCTGGCGGCGATGGAGCGACGCGGCCGCCGCGTTGCAGGACGTGGAATCGGCCCGTACGGCGTCGCTCATCTACTACCAGGCGGCATCGCGCCAGTGGCCAGCCCCCGGGCGCCTGGGCAACGCGCCCGCCGGTCTGGTGCCGTATCTCCCTGGCGGCGTCTCGTTTGGGCGTGCGCGCTACCATCTGGCGTGGGAATTCGCCGAGGACAGCGCCAGCGGCGGACGCGTGATCGGGATCAGCGTCGTGGGCACCGATTCACGGCTCGCACTCGCGATGGCGAAGCGCGCCCCCATGGGCATGCCGTTCGTCGTCAGTGGCGGGCGGTTCACGGCACTGATCGCGTCCGCGTCGGGTCGCTGACTCCCGACCGGCGTCGCGGGTGCCCGGGGCAGCTGCCACGCGGGACGAGACACCGGAAAATGCACCCCACAAACAGAACGGCCGGTCCCAAGGGACCGGCCGTCTGCATTGATGGCGGGGGCGGGATTTGAACCCGCGACCTTCGGGTTATGAGCCCGACGAGCTACCAGGCTGCTCCACCCCGCGTCGATGGAGTAATAGTAAGGGGTGTGGCTGGGAGGGGCAAGGCAAAACGTCGAAAATCGGCGCCAGAGTTACCCTCCGTCTACCGTCGACCGTCTACCGTCTACCGTCTACCGTCTACCGTCTACCGTCTACCGTCTACCGTCTACCATCTACTGTCTACCGTCTACCGTCTACCGTCTACCGTCTTCCACAAACCGGTACAGCACTTCCCGGTCGCCCTTCACCATACCGAACTCCTCGCGGGCCAGCCGTTCCTGCACCAGCGGATCGGTGTCGATGGCCCGTTTCCAGCGCGAGAGGCTGTCCACCTGCGCCTGCAGGGAGTCCACCTCGTGCTGCAGCACCACGAGGCGCCCCCGCTGGCGCACCAGATCGGTGGTGCCGTATTCCCCGCCCTGCACGGCGAAGTACGCCACGGCGAGCACGGCCACGCCAATGGCGACGAGTGCCCCGGGTGATTTCTTGTCGGCGTTTCTTGCAGCAGGTCTGGCCACGGTCCGTTTGCGATTGGGGTGTATGCTAAAGACGAGCGCGCGAGGGGGTTGGAAACGCGGGTCCGGGATCGAGTCGTTCAACACGGAGACCGGAGGCAGCGGAGGGCCACGGAGGAGTGCAACTGCACAACAAGGGGTCGTGGCGGACAGTACTCTCCGCCGCGACCCCTTTTTCGCCGTTGTCGTACTCCGCGGCCCTCTGTGCGCCTCCGGTCTCCGTGTTGAAAATACCACACTCAGCAATGACGACATTCCGGGATCGAGTCGTTCAACACGGAGACCGGAGGCAGCGGAGGGCCACGGAGGAGTGCAACTGCACAACAAGGGGTCGTGGCGGACAGTACTCTCCGCCGCGACCCCT
>CANNKR010000056.1 GCA_947504615.1 Gemmatimonadota bacterium
GTCCGCCGCGACCCCTTTAAGGCAGTTGTTGTACTCCGTGGCCCTCTGTGCGCCTCCGGTCTCCGTGTTGAAAGAACCGGACCCGCGTTGCCTGCGTCGTTAACACGGTTGCTCCGTGTTGAATAAAACGGAGCTGGCCTAAACCGCCGGGTACGTCCGTACCACGTAGTCGTTGAGGATGACCAGGAACTCCTCGACGATCCGATCACCCTTGAGGGTCTTCAGCAACGCACCATCCACATACACCGGTGCCTTGGGATCTTCGAATGTTCCCGGCAGCGAAATCCCGATGTTCGCGTGCTTGCTCTCGCCCGGGCCGTTCACCACGCAGCCCATCACGGCCACGTGCATCTCTTCAACACCGGGGTGGGACGCGCGCCATGTCGGCATCTGCTCGCGCAGGTACGTCTGGATGTCTTCGGCCAGCTTCTGGAAATAGGTGCTGGTGGTGCGACCGCACCCGGGGCAGGCCGTCACCTGCGGCGTGAACGATCGCAATCCAAGGGACTGCAGGATCTGCTGCGCGACGAGCACTTCCTCGGTGCGATCACCCCCGGGACGCGGCGTCAGCGATACGCGAATCGTATCCCCGATCCCCTCGGCCATCAGGATCGACAGCGCCGCCGTCGATGACACGATCCCCTTCATGCCCAGTCCGGCTTCGGTCAGGCCCAGGTGCAAGGGGTAGTTGCATCGCGCGGCCAGCCGCCGATACGCGTCCACCAAGTCCTGCACCTGCGAGATCTTGCAGGAGATGATGATCTGGTCGTGCCGCAGGCCGACCTCTTCGGCGAGCGCCGCGCTGCGCAGCGCGCTTTCGAGCATCGACTCGATATACACGTCCTTCGCTGCACGCGGTGTCGCGCTCGCGGCATTGGCGTCCATCATCTCGGTGAGCAGGTCCTGGTCCAGCGACCCCCAGTTCACCCCGATGCGCACCGGCGTGTCGTGGTCGACGGCCACCTGCACGATCGTGCGGAAATTTTCATCGCGTCGCTTGCCGCCGACATTGCCGGGATTGATGCGATACTTGGCCAGCGCGCGCGCCGTCTCGGGGTACTTGGCGAGCAGCAGGTGGCCGTTGTAGTGAAAATCGCCGACAATCGGCACGTCGACGCCGGCATCGGCCACGCGGCGGGCCATTTCAGGCACGGCGGCGGCCGCTTCCTCGTTGTTGACCGTGACGCGCACGATCTGCGAACCGGCGCGTGCGAGGGCAATCACCTGGGCGGCGGTCGACGGAGCGTCAGCCGTGTCGGTGTTGGTCATCGACTGCACCACGACCGGGTGCGCCGAGCCCACGGCGACGTTTCCGACGCAGGCGGTGACGGTTGGACGGCGGGGAGAAAAGACCACGGCAGGCGGGGTTGGGGACGGGTGGAAAACTAACGTCCGGTAGACGCCAGCGGTTCAGGGCGCGACATTCCAGTCAGACTCCCCGCCGAGGAATCGTTGATTATGTCCGATGCACCCGCACCATCCCCCGCCCCGACGCCACAGGCCCGCCCCGGCTTTGCTCGTCGCCATTGGGGAAAACTGACGGTGTTCACCATCGTGATGGTGCCGCTCACCGGTATGCTCCTGTGGGTTGGCGCGACACTCAGGTACACGTATTCCGAGGGCACACGCACGGGATTCGTACAGAAGCTTTCGCGAAAAGGGTGGCTTTGCAAGACGTGGGAAGGCGAACTGGCCATGTCCACGCAGCCGGGCACCGCGCCGCAGATCTTCAACTTCTCCGTGCGCAGCGACTCGGTCGCGCGTGAAATCGAGAAGATTGAAGGGAGCCAGGTGACGCTGTACTACAAAGAACACCGCGGGGTGCCGACGAACTGTTTTGGCGAGACGCCGTATTACGTGGACGGCGTGCGAGGGACGAAGTAGACCGGGATGCCCTACACCAACTGCGGCGCCTGCGGGGCCAAGGCACTGGTGGGCGCGACGCGCTGCCCGCGCTGTCAGGCACCGTTTGTGTCGTACGATGTGCAGGGCAAGCGCGTCCCGACCGTCAACTGCCCCTCCTGCGGCGTGCAGCGTCCGGTGGCGATCGGGGTCTGTCCCAACTGCCTCACCTCCTCCGGGCCGGCGCGCGCGCGCGTGGCTCGCAGTCTCACGTTCGTCGGCCTGGCGATCATCGTGATCATTGCGGTGGGGTACCTGATGTCGCGACGACTGGGACCAACCGCGTCGGCTCCATTGGCAGTTGCCACGGCAGACAGCAGCGCCGATTCGATGCCGGGCCTCACGGCATCCGGCGATGCGCCTCGTCCGACAGTGGCCGCACCTGAACCGGCTGCGACCTCACCTGAACCGGCTACGCCCGTCGTCACTTCGCCGCCGCCGTCCGTCCCCGCGCCTGCCCCAGCGGTGGTACGGACTCCCGTGCCGGTCGAACGCGCCGTGGTGAAGCAGACGCCGGCGCCCCCGCCCTCGGTTACCGTGCCGGATACGGGGCGGTGGGATGCGGCTGTGGCCAACACGTGGGTGCGACTGCGCTCCGCGCCCACTCGGGAAAGCGCGATGCTGCGGATGATCGACTCTGCACAGCACGTGCGCCTTGGTCCGCCGCTGAACGGCTGGCGATCGGCGCGCGTGGGTGTCGATCGCGGATGGGTCGATCCGCGACTGTTCACGGTGATCCCGGCGCCACGTCCGTAGGTCCGGACGCGCGCCGCGGGGCTACTCTTCCAGAGCGCGCCCGAACTCGGCGCGGATACGTACGGTCCGCGACAGCTCGTCCGCGTTCTGCAGCACCTTCTGCCTGAGGTCGAGCGGCAGCGTGGGGTGCTCGCGCAGGAACTGCTGCACGATGTCGAGTGCCGCAGCGTCCGACTGCCCGCCGAGAAATGCGCCGAGCCATGAGCCCAGGAAGAAGATGCGGCGGTTGGCCTGGATGAACGGCAGCGAATCGAGCGCGGGGCGCAGGTAGGCTCGCGTCATCGCCTGATGTTCGAGCGCATTGAAGGCGCCGAGTGAGCCACTGGCCCAGTCTTCATTGAGGGCGGCGTCGCCGAAATAGCGCCTGAAATACTCGGCCTTCACGGTCGCGTCGCCGCGCGCCGCACCCACGGTGAATGCGCGTCGGCGTCCGTCGGGAGTGCTGTCGCGCGCCACCTGCGAGGCGAGCTTGGCCGCCGCGTCGGGAGCGCCGAGCACGGTGAGGTGCGTAACGATCTCCCAGCGCAGCGGATCCTTGACGGCGTCACCGGCGGCGGAGTCGGCAGCGAGTACGCCACGCAGCCGGTCGAGTGCAGCCGGCGTGCGCGAGATGCTGATGAACGCATCGAGATATGCCCGCCGAATTCCATAGGAGCGTGCTGCGTCATCCACCCCATGCCACAGGAAGGTTTCCACCGTCTGCTGCAGTGAGTCGCGTGCGGCGTCCACGAGGTATGCGTTCATGGCGCGCGACAGGCGGCCGAGCTGGGTGGGGACGCTCTGCTCGTCGCTCTCCCTGGGGAGATCGCGGACGACGAGCCGTACGAAGCGCGCGGGATGCAGGCGTGCGGCACGGACTTCATCCCAGAGGGTGCCCCAGAGCATGGCGCGAAGGAACGGATCGGCGACCTGGGCAAGTTCGCCGCCGAGCAGCGCACGACGGCTCATCGAATCGAGCGAGACGAGCTGGTAGCCGTAGTCGCGGATGTTGGCGTAGACGAACCGCACGTTGGCGAGGCCACGGGCCTTGGGCACATCGGTCACCGAGCCCTGCGACTCCACGTCGAACGTGCGCGATTCGCCGGTGACGGCGAGGCCTGGCTGCGCGCGGCAGGCGCTGTCGCATTTTCCGGGGCGAAGCACCACGACCACCTGTGTTTTCAGCGGCCAGCTTCCCTGCCCCGACACGTCCGGCTGCACGGGACGCTGTACCAGCTGCAGCTTCTCGATGCGCCCGCTCTTCATGGTGAGCCGTGTTTCCACCTCGGGCATACCGGGGCGCAGCATCCATTGCTTGCCCCATGCGGTGAGGTCGCGGTGCGACGCCTGGCCGATGGCGGCCAGCAGGTCTTGCCACGTGGCGTTGGCGTACGCGTGTCGTTGGAGAAAGAGTTGCACGCCGGTGCGAAACGCCGAGTCGCCGACCAGGTAGTTCAGCTGTTTGAGGACCGACGGCGCCTTGTTGTAGACGATGGCGCCGTAGTTGCTCTTGGCCTGGTCCAGATTGCCGAGTTGCTGCCAGAGGGGCGTCGTTCCCGCTGTCTGGTCCACACCGTAGGCCGCGGGCTTGTTGCGCAGGTAGAACGTCTTCCACGCGTCGCTGGTCGGTTCGAGATCATCGAGCGCTTTGGCGGCGATATAGGTGGCGAAGCCTTCCTTGAGCCAGAGGTCGTCGAACCATTTCATGGTGACGAGGTCGCCGAACCACTGGTGAGCCACTTCGTGCAGGATGGTCGTATAGCGTCCGAGCTGGCGCGGCAGGGTGGGGCGTTCGCGGAAGATGAACGAGTCTTCGTTATAGAAGATCGCGCCCGGATGCTCCATGCCACCGAATGGAAAGGCGGGGGCGAGCACGAAGTCGAACTTCTCGTACGGATAGGCGCGCGCGAAGTAGCGTTCCATCCAGCTGAGCGCGCGCTGGTTGAGGGCGAGCAGCGTATCGACGTCGGCTTCGGAAAAGCGGGACGCGCGTACCAGGACACTGACTTCCCTGCCCTGCACCGTGGACGATGCGCGGCGCCACGGCCCCGCGGCGAAGGCGATCAGGTACGTGCTGAGCGGCCGTGTCTCGGCGAAATGATGCGTGAGTGCCGCGTCGGAGGTGTCGGTGCGCTGGAGCGAACCGTTGGCGGCGACCGTCCACGAGGGGCGGGTGCGCAGCGTGAAGGTGACGCGCGCCTTCAGGTCGGGCTGATCGAAGCACGGAAAGAGCTGATTCGCGTCGGCGGGAACGAGCAGCGTGTACAGGTAGTCATTGCCGTCGGTGCGATCGGTGGAGCGGATGATCGACGCACCTGAGGGGGCGATGTCTGCCACGAAGGCCAGGGATACTGTGTTGCGGCCGGTGGAGAGCGTGGAAGCCGGGAGGCGCAGGTGGGCGCCGTTGAAATCGGGGCGGGCGACCGCCTGTCCGTTGACCTCGACGGCACCGAGACGCCGGCCGCGGAAATCCAGGATGACGTCGCCGGACCCGGTGCGCGTGAAAGAGACGGCCACCCGTCCGACGGCGCTATCCCGTGCCGTGACGTCGAGCGAGAGATCGTACCGGACATCGGACAGCGTGCGGGCGCGCTCGATGGAAAGTTCGCGGGAGACACCGCGTCCCATGAACAGGGAATCGACCGGGGAAGCGGCGAGCAGGGCAGCGAGGAGGAGAAGCACGGCGGGTTGGTCAGAGAAGGAGGATCAGTCAAAGTTCCCGGGTGGACGAAGCCGGGGCAACCGGGAGCTGTTCTCGCGTTCGGTGGGGGGCACTGGGGCGCACTTGCCTATTTTCCCAGGAATCCATAGTCTTGATGCGGATGCGATCTGGGGGGCCTGGTTCGTCCAGGTCCTTTTTTTGTATCCGGCCCAGCACGGGGGGGCTCCTAATATCCCGTGATTTTCACGATTGGCTTCGACTCGGGATAGGCTCGAGCTAGCGATCGACAAGATCAGGAGCAGGGAATGCGTACGACCGGCAAGGTGAAGTGGTTCAATGATGCGAAGGGCTTTGGTTTCATTACGCCAGACAACGGAACCAAGGATTGCTTCGTGCACTACAGCGCGATTCAGGGCTCGGGGTTCAAGTCGCTCGCCGAAGGCGATGCGGTCGAGTTCGAGATCACGCAGGGCGCGAAGGGCCCGGCCGCGGAGAACGTGACCAAGGTCGGCGGCTAAGCCTCGCTAAGCCGTTCGTCCGCAAGAGGGCCCCTGGGAAACCAGGGGCCCTCTTTTGCGCAGGTCGCCAAACATTTGATTGTCAGTCCTTTGCTGCCGGGCGGCCTCGACGCGGGGGGATCATGTGTTCGATCGCGTCGGTGAGTCGTTCCTGAAGTCCTCGCCGGATCCTGGGGAGGTCAGCGTGAATGGCCAAATGGCCGTGCGGCGAGGCAATAACCCCTTCGCGCGAACCGAGGGCCTCTTCAGCGAGGAGCAGGGCGGTGGGGATCGGGATCGAAAAATCCCGCGTCAAATCGATGGCGATGGCCACCTGTTCGATGCTTGCCAGCGACAGGCGGCGAGCCAATCCCTGGGTCCTGCGCTCGAAGCCACGCACTGGATACCGCGACAGAATGTTGTCGAGGTCCTTCTTGTGGATACCGAGTGCGAAGGCGGCTGTTCCAGTGGTAACGGCGCGCATTAAATATTGCTCATATTCGAGAAATAAGAATACTCATTATTGACGAATATATATAACTGCCAACTTAACGCAACTATGTCAACAGGTTAACTGACATTGGTAAGCATTTGATTGCGCGGGTGCTATGCCAACGATGCCTTGGCTGCCTCAAGCTGCTGGCGCACAGATGCCGGCCCTGTGCCGCCCGCCACATTGCGGTGTGACAGCGAAGTAGCAGGCAGGAGCTCCTGCATGACGTCATCGTCAAAGGCCGAGCACGCCGCTTTGAAGGCACTCATCGGAAGCTCCGTCATTTCGATCCCGGCATCCTCAGCCTCCTTCACCAGCCGCCCCACGGCCCCGTGTGCCTCGCGGAAAGTCACACGTTTACGCACCAGATAATCCGCCAGGTCCGTGGCCATCATCGAACTGGTCACCGCCGACTTCATACGTTCCCGCTTGAATGTCAGCGTCCCGAGAGAGCCCGCCACGGCGGGCAGCAGCAGCGTCATGCCGTCCACGGCATCGAAGAGCGACCGCTTGTCTTCCTGCAAATCCTTGTTGTAGCCGCTCGGAAGGCCCTTGATGGTGCCCAAAAGCGCCACCAGGTCGCCCAGCATGCGCGCCCCACTGCCTCGCGCCAGCTCCAAGGCGTCGGGATTTCGCTTCTGCGGCATCATCGACGACCCGGTGCTGAAAGCATCGCCGTACCGCACAAACCCGAACTCGCTCGACCCAAACAGGATCAAGTCCTCGGCCAGGCGCGACAGGTGGGCCCCAAGCATCGACAGTGCAAACAGCACCTCGGCGATGAAGTCGCGGTCACCCACGGCGTCGATGCTATTGGGCGACACCGCCTGGAACCCCAACGTCTCCATGAGCACGGTGCGGTTCACAGGGAACGCGGACCCGGCAATCGCGCCGGAGCCAAGCGGCAATACCGCCGCCGCCCGCGCCGCCGCGGCAAGCCGCCGCCGGTCACGCTCGAGCGGCCAGAAATGCGACAGCATCCAGTGCGCCCCGCTCACGGGCTGCGCGCGCTGCAAATGCGTGTACGCCGGCATCACGTCACCCTCAAGCGACTCGGCTTGGGTGATCATCACCTGCTGCAACTCGCGGATCATCGCATCGAGCCGCGCGCAGGCGCTCATGGACCAGAGCCTGGTGGCGGTGGCTACCTGATCGTTGCGCGAACGCCCCGTGTGCAGGCGCGATGCCACGCTCCCCACCACCTCGTGCAGCAACCGATCGACCAGGGTGTGGATGTCCTCGTCGCCGGCCTCAGGCGTTACGCCAGCCTGGATGCGGCGTGCGACTTCATCCAGGCCAAACCCGAGTTCCTTCGATTCCTCTGAGGTCAACACCCCGGCGTTCGATAGTGCAACTGCCCATGCCTTCGAGAGTTGCACGTCGAATGGCCAGAGCCTGAAATCCACATCAATGGAGCGATTGACGGCTTCGAGCTCCGGGGCAGGGCCGCCAGCAAAGCGACCTCCCCAGAGTTTGTGCGACTTGCCGGCCATTGGTTGCTGGTCGTTCATGGATATACGAAAATGTTAGAGAAGTCGTGAAAACTACATATTTATGCGTTCGAGATCAACTGCTGAAAATTCTGTATAAATGCCCGCTCGGCGATTCCGCCGGGCTGCCTGACGGACGCCTGTTGCGCTACCGCCCAGCCAGGGAAAGGAGGCGCTTGGCCACGCGCTCGCACGCCGCCTCGGTGCGACAAATGAGCAACACCGTGTTCTCCCCGGCGATGGTGCCAAGGATGTCGGGATTGCCCTCGGCGTCAATCGCCTCGGCGATGGGCTGCGCGCCGGCGCTGAAGGTCCGCACGACAATGAGCTCGCGCGTGCATTCCAGCTTCTGGAACAGCTGCGGCAACAACCCGCTGAGCACGGCGCGCCCTTCCTCACCCGTCGAGTGCTCTCCGGCGGTGTAGCGCACCCCGCTCGGCGTCGGCACGCGCGCAATGCGCAGGTCGCGCATGTCACGCGAAAGCGTAGATTGCGTGACATCCCACCCGCGCTCAGTCAGCAGATGGCGGAGCTCCTCCTGGCTGCCAATGGCGCGCGTGGAGACAAGCTCGAGAATGGCGTCCTGACGTTCACGTTTTGAAGCGGTCACAGGCTCCTCGGTTGCTGCGAGAGGATAGCACGGGCACCTCGGCCCCGTAAGCCGTGTTGACACAGGAGAACCGCAATATTATGCATTATCTAATGCATAAGATACCAATTGGCATCCTTGGCGCCAGCGGCTACGCTGGGCGAGACCTGTGTGCGCTCGTTCTGCGGCATCCGCGGTTCGAGTTGGCCTTTGCCACGGCCAATGGTCGGCGCGGCGAGACCGTGGAGCTTCCCGGAGGAGCCGCTGTCACCTTTGTGGCGCCAGACGACGTGCCGTTGTCGAGTGCGGCGCTGGTGTTCAGCGCGTTGCCACACGGGACGAGCGCCGAGTGGGTGCAGCGCGTGCGTGATGCGGGGGCGCGTGCGGTGGACTTGTCTGCCGACCTCCGCATTGGCAACACCGACGCCGACATCGTCTATGGATTGACCGAGGCGCGGCGCGACGAGATTCGCGGTGCTGATCTGGTGGCCAACCCCGGCTGTTATCCGACGAGCATCCTCATGGGATTGCTGCCGTTGCTCGAACAGGGATTGGTGGCGCCGGGCACCACGATCAACGTGAGTGCGGCCAGTGGGGTCACCGGTGCGGGGATGACGCCGCGCGCGGACCTGCTGTACGGTGAAATCACCGAGAACTTTCGTGCCTATGGAATTGGCAACAATCATCGGCACCTCAGCGAGATGCGCGCGTTCGTGGCGGAGGAGGGGGTGAACGCCGACCTGATCTTCACGCCACATCTGTTGCCGACGGCGCGCGGAATCCTGGCGACGATGACGGTGCCGATCACGGCGCCCATCGCGGATCCGTTGGCGTTGTGGCAGCAGCGTTTTCACAACGAACCGTTCATCGAAATTGTCCGCACGCCACCGGAGACGCGGCATGTGGCACACCGCAACGTGGTGCGCATTACGGCGCACGTGCTCGAGCACCTGCGCCAGCCGACACTGCTCGTGCTCTCCGCGATCGACAACCTGATGAAGGGTGCGGCGGGGCAGGCCGTGCAGAACGCCAACCTGATGCTGGGTCTCGACGAAACGCTGGGGTTGCCTGCGTGAGGCGTGTGCTGAAGATCGGCGGGCGTGCGCAGGGCGATCCGCGTCTTCTCACGCAACTGGTGGCCACGTTGCGTCGAGGGGACTCGATTGCCGTGGTGCACGGCGGCGGCGATGAGGTGTCGGCGTTGCAGCGGCGTCTGGGTCTGGAGCCGCAGTTTCGCGGGGGACGCCGCGTGACGAGCGCCGAAGATCTGGACATCGTACGGATGATCCTGTCGGGGTCCACGAACAAGCGATTGGTGGCGCAGTTGATCAGTCACGGCGTGCAGGCGGTGGGAATTTCCGGTGAGGATGGCCCGCTGCTGCAGGCGCGGATCACCGACCCCGAGTTTGGGCGCGTGGGCGGAGACATCACCGTCGCGCCGGCGCTCATCAAGCACCTGTGGAGCGTCGGCTTCATTCCGGTGATCTCGCCGCTCAGTCGCGACCGTGAGGATCCGGACGGTGGCGGGCTCAACGTGAACGGGGATGATGCGG
The DNA here is from genome assembly GCA_947504615.1 of Gemmatimonadota bacterium. GTDB lineage: Bacteria > Gemmatimonadota > Gemmatimonadetes > Gemmatimonadales > Gemmatimonadaceae > PNKL01. Next base: position 9,922 of record CANNKR010000056.1, read on the forward strand.
CCGCCGCCCTGGCGGCGGCGCTGGGCGCGGACGAACTGCTGCTGGTGGCGGACGTGCCGGGCGTGCTGGACGATGCGGGCGCCACGATTCCGCAACTCGATGGTGCGGCCGCGCAGGCGCTCGTGGCGAGTGGGGTGGCGAAGGGCGGGATGGCCGCCAAGCTGGAAGCCGGCGCGCTGGCGTTGCGCGGCGGCGTAGGGCGCGTGCGCATTGGCGACTTGCACGCAATTACCGACGCGACCGCCGGGACGCGTCTTCTGTTGTCACCTGTTTCCATCTGAGGGTTCGTCGATGACCACTGCACTTGCCGCCTCCACTGACGCCTTGCTGGGCACGTATCGTCGCGCCCCGATGGAGCTGGTGCGCGGTGCTGGCGTCGAACTCTTTGACGCCGAGGGGAAAGCGTACCTCGACTTCGTGGCCGGGATTGCGGTGAACGCCCTTGGATACGGCGACGCGGGACTAAACCGTGCGATGCACGACGCTATCGACAGCGGGCTGGTGCACGTGTCGAACCTGTACCGCACGTCGCCGGGGGAGCGTCTGGCCGAGAAGCTGGTCGAGAGCTCGTTTGCCGACCGGGTGTTCTTCTGCAACTCCGGTGCGGAGGCCAACGAAGGGGCGTTCAAGATGGCGCGGAAGTGGGGACGCACGAACTTCGCGCCGCCCAAGCACGAAATCATCGCCCTGCGCGGTGCTTTTCATGGACGGCTGTTTGGCACGTTGGCCGCGACCGACCGTCCGCAGTATCGCATGCCGTTCCGCCCGCTGGCGGGAGGCATTTCGATCACCGAGCGGGACTTGAGCGAGTTGGAAGCCGTGCTGAATCCCGAGACGGTGGCGGCGGTGATCGTGGAGCCGGTGCAGGGCGAGGGGGGCGTACGGGTGATCGCCCCGGAGTTCCTGCGCGGTCTGCGCGCGCTGACCACGGAGCGCAACGTCCTTCTGATCCTGGATGAGATTCAGTGCGGCTATGGCCGTACGGGAAAGTTCTGGGCGTATGAGCACGCGGGAATCACCCCCGACATCCTGACCACGGCGAAGCCGATGGCGGGTGGACTGCCGATGGGTGCCATCCTGATGACGCAAGCCGTGGCGGACGCGATGCAGCCGGGCGATCACGGCACCACGTTCGGGGGTGGCCCTATGGTCGCCAGCGTAGGGCTGCATGTCTTTGATCGCCTGCACGATCCCAAGATGCTGGCGCACGTCACGACAAACGGCGCGTGGCTCGGTGCGGCGCTTGAGTCGCTGGCCGCGCGGTCCATGAGAGTCCGTGCGGTGCGCGGCATGGGCTATATCTGGGGCATTGACGTCACCGACGCAGCGAAGGACGTCGTGAGTCGCGCGCTCGACCTGGGGCTGCTCATCTGCTCGGCGGGCGAGCACACGGTGCGCCTGTTGCCGCCGCTGGTGGCGACGCGCGCCGACCTGGAGCGTGGCGTGCAGCTGCTGGAGCAGGCGATCGGGTAGTGGCGTTCTGTGCTCCACCGCTAGGATCTGTTCATTTAACACGGTCTCCGTGCTGAAATAGCCCGAGCCTTGGGTTGGGATCCGTGTTCTGTTCAACACGGAGGAAAATGAGGAATAGGAGGGCCACGGAGTACAACAAAATTCAAAGGGGCTCGGCGGACCGTACCGTCCGCCCAAGCCCCCAAGAAACGCAGTTGTCGTACTCCGTGAACTCCGTGCTCCTCCGGTCTCCGTGTTAAAAGCACCGAACCTGAAAAAAACACTCAGTTACGTTCGCCGCAGCTCCGCTTGAACGTGGCGACGGTCTTGGTCGGGTTGTCGAGCATCGGCCAGAACTCGTCGAAGTATTTCTTCATGCGCCCCTTCACGGCCGGGGTCAGGGGCTCGAGCGCCGTGTAGGCCGAGTCCATGGACGCGCGCCGGGCTTTGAACCGGTCGAACACGGGCGCCATCTCCTCGGCGGTGCGGCAATCGCCACGCCAAAGGCGGTCGCGCACGGTGCGAATGGGGAGCGACTTGTCGGGGAAGGAGTAGCGCGCCTCGACGGCACCGGACCAATCGAAGTCATACGGGACCGGATGCACCGTACCCACCGAGTCGCGCAGCATCGTGACGTTATGCAAGCCGGCCACCGACCAGTCGGTGTTGCCTGCCATGTAGGCGAACAGTTGCATCAGGCCGAACTGTTGCGGTTCGAGATCATCGAACATGGCGCCCTTGGTCTCGAACTTCTTGGATGACCGGCGTTGTGCGAGGTCGCCGTCGTCCTCCACGAAGAAGGCCCAGCTCTGCACCGGCTTGGATTTGCCGGTGGAATCCTGGAACGTGACGTGCGCAAGACGCGTGCGGAAACTCCACGGCGTGAGCGCCTGATACATCCGGTACAGTGAATACTCCTGCAGGATGTATTGCTCGTAATCGCTGTTCGACGGCCGGCACGAGCTGGCGAGCTTCAAGGTGCGATTGCCTTCGAAGATGGTCTTCCTGGCGACGTCCTTGGTCATCTCCACCTTGAGGGGTGGAAAGTCGCAGTTGCGTGTCTGGCGGCGAAAATGTCCCCGCGTGCGCAGCGTGATGGCGACCGTCACGGCAGTGCCCGCCGAGTCCTTGTAGGACAACGCGGCGCCATGCATGACGCGCTCGGTGGAATCGCGATCGCGAATCAGCTTTCCCAGCCCCGTCGTGATGGTGACCTCGAGCGCATCGGGCTTCTTGAAGAGCCCCTGCGCGACCGCAGGGACGGGCGCCATCAGTGCGATGATCGCGAGGATGCGGCGAATGGTATGCCTGTTCATCGGAATTCCACTCCATCCACGCCGGCGTCGGGAATGGCGCGCAGGGCGTCGGTGACGACACCCCGCGTGACGGTGTCGGCGAGGTCCACGCCGTACTCCGCGGTGCGTGTGCCGTCTTCGGCACGTTCGGCGCCCATGTACTTCCATTTGACAAACAGGTCGTTGAACTCGCGCTCGATCAGCGGACGCGTGACATCCAGGCTGGCACATCGCACGCGCAACAGGTCCTGAAACTCGTGCCGGAGAACGTCCGGTTCCTCGTTGACCATCTTCCGCTTTCGCTTCCAGGCGCGGTCGGCGAGCGCCTCAAGTTGTTCCGGCGCGAGGGACTTCAGGACTTCGTCGTCCATCTTGGCCACGAACGTGCCGGTACGGCTGGCTACCGTCAGGGCGCGATCGAGCTGGCGTTGCGCCCGTTTACCTTCCAGCAACGCCGGCGAGCGGCCGAACTCGGTGGCCCAGAGTCCCACGGCGAGCAGGTTGAAGGCCAGGGACAGCATGGCGGCCACGCTGGGCTCGACGGCAGCCGCCAGACCAATGCCGGTGACGCAGAAGATTGCGGCCGCGTCCTTGGTGTCATCGAGGTTGGTGCGGAACCGTACGGCGGCCACGATGCCGCCAAGCGAGAAGGCGAGGGCGAGGGAGTGTTTGACCAGGACGACGATGCCCGCAATGACCAGCGGCAGCACGAGGAGCGACTGGACCACGGATTGCGAAAAGCCCTTCTTCTGCCGCGTCAGGATGTAGATCCAGGCGACCGGAAGGGCGAACAGGAACGCGCTGGTCATGGCCACGACGGTTGGTAGCGCGGCGGGGCCACTTGAACTCGTGGTCAGCATATCCTTCCTGGACGCCACGGCCGCGAATGCATCGAGACCGGTGCCGCTGAGGGCGCCGAGGCCACCGACCGAGTAGTCCTTGAGCCAATAGAGGACCACGGCGAGCGTCATATAGTAGAGCGTCGTCCGGAGCAGGATGTTATCCCAGACCGGGACTGACTTGTTGGAACTGTTCACGGGAAATCCTGGGAAGGGCAGGGGTCCTTACGGCCTACCTGCAGAACTTGTGACAGTGCCCGTGGGGTAGCAACGGGGGATGCCCTCCGGCCACCCCTCGGGCCACCCCTCTGGCGACCCTCTGGCGACCCTCTGGCGACCCTCTGGCGACCCTCTGGCGACCCTCTGGCGAGGGAGCGTTCCACCATCCATCGTTGGCGAACCCTTGCCATCACTCTTTCGGGGACTTCTTTCGTGATCCGCCGTTTCATCGTCACTGCCTGTCTGTCCGTAGTTGCACCGCTGGGTGCCGTCGCCCAGAAATCCGCCGTCGCCGACCGGCCTACGCTGGTTGTGTTCCTGACCGTCGACCAGATGCGTTCGGACTATCTGGCGCGCTTCAAGCCCCAACTCACGGCCGGCCTCAAGCGGCTGGCCGATGGTGGGGCGGTCTTCCGGAATGGCTTCCAGGACCATGCCATCACCGAGACCGCCCCCGGGCATTCGACGGTCATGTCGGGGCGTTTTCCGGTGCATAACGGCATCACGGCCAACGCCCAGGGCGTGAATACGACAGACGCGCCCCTGATTGGCGGCGCCACCGAGATGGGCGCCTCACCGTTCCGGTTCAAGGGGACGACGCTCACGGATTGGATGCGTGCGGCCGATCCGTCCATGCGTTTTCTGTCGGTGTCGCGCAAGGACCGTGGCGCCATCCTCCCCATCGGCAAGTCGAAGGGGGATATCTACTGGTGGAGCGGCAACGCCGGGATCTTCACCACGAGCACGTACTACGCGGATACCCTGCCTGCGTGGGTGCAACGTTTCAATGCGCTGAAAGGCTATGCGGGCTACGCCGGGAAATCGTGGGATCTGCTACTACCGGCCAGCAAGTATGTGGAGCCCGATACCGTGTGGGAGGAGTCGAACGGAACAGACTTTGTGTTCCCGCACCCATACCCCACCGAAGTCGCAAACGTGGCCAAGGGGCTCTCGAACTATCCGGTGATGGATTCACTGATCCTGGCCTTTGCGCTGCAGGGGCTTCAGGAAAAGCAGCTGGGCAACAACGCCAAGCGCACGGACCTGCTGGCGATCTCGCTGTCCACTACCGACGCCATTGGCCACAAGTACGGCCCCGATTCACGGGAACTCCACGATCAGATCCTGCGCGTCGACCAGTACCTGGGCGTCTTCCTGGACTCGCTGTTCAAGCTGCGCGACCAGAAGCGCATCATTATTGCGTTCACAGGGGACCACGGCGTATCGCCGTATCCCGAGGTGCATTCCGGGCGGTATCCCAACAAGGATGCCAAGCGCGTGAATATCACCCCGCAGGTGACGGCGCTGAAGGCCTCGCTGGCTGCGGCCGCGGTGCCAGACAAGGCGTGGTCGTTTGACGAGGGGATCTTCTTTGTGCGCAATGCGGCAGCGTTTGACAGTGCCAAGGTGAATGCCGATTCGGTGGCGCGCGCGTTTGCGGCGGTGCTGCGGAAGGTGCCCGGCGTGCTGCGCGCCGATCAGTTCACGGATTTTGCCAAGGCGAATCTGGCCAAGGACAAGATTGCGCGCCGTTGGCTGCACATGTTCGACGCGGGTGGCGCCGCGCGCATGGCGGTGACGCTGACGCCCTACAGCTACTGGGAGTCCACCACGTACGCCACGCATGGCATGCCCCATGATCCAGATGCCGGGGTTCCCGTGCTGTTCTGGGGCATGGGGGTGAAGGCGGGAGCGTACCGAGACGAAGTGCGGACCGTGGACATGGGGCCAACGCTGGCGGCCCTCCTCGGTATCAAGCCGACCGAAACGATCGACGGCGTGATCCTGAAGAAGGCGGTTCGTGGGTCGAAATAGCGGCGCATCACGCGGTCCGACGGGGAGAACACCCGCCGTGGCGGCGGCATTCGATGAACTGCGTTTTGGTCGGGAGAACACGCTCGATCTCCGGACGAGCCTTCCGACGGGCGCCGAGGCAGCCAGCCGGGCGGAGGCGTTCCTGCGCGAGCGGCAGGTGGCGAAGGCCCGCGAAGTGCTGGTGATCACGGGACGCGGCAACCAGAGCGAGGGGGGTGTGCCGGTGGTACGGCCAGCCGTCGCA
>CANNKR010000057.1 GCA_947504615.1 Gemmatimonadota bacterium
CCGCCAAACGCCATCAGCACACAACTGCGCGGGTCGACGCCGCGGTCCACGCTCACGCGGCGCAAGGCCCGCGCCATTTCCGCATCCGCAATGTTCAGCATGGCCTCGGCGGTGCGTTCCGTGGTCGCCCCCAGCCGAGTGCCCAGGGCGGCCACCGCGTGGCGCGCCGCCTCGACATCCAGCGCCACACCGCCACTCATGCGATGCGCCACGATGCGCCCCAGCACCAGGTTCGCGTCAGTGACGGTTGGCTGCGTGCCGCCGCGCCCAAAGGCGACCGGGCCCGGCATCGCGCCCGCGCTGCGCGGACCCACGCGCAACGCGCCGCCATCGTCGATCCATCCAATGGACCCGCCACCCGCCGAGACCGTGTCGACGAGCACGCGCGGCAGCGCGATGGGAACACCCGCCACTTCGCCGCCGGCCTCGACCAGCGGTTCGCCATCGAGAATGAGCCCAGCGTCCGCGCTGGTCCCCCCGATGTCGATGGTCAGCGCGCGGTCGAAACCCGCCGCACGCAGCACCGCGGCCGCACCGACGACCCCGCCGGCGGGACCCGACAACGCCAGCGACGCCGCGGCCCGTGCGGCCTCTGCCGCCGTGCGCATCCCGCCACCGGACGTCATGACGCTCGGCGCGGGATGCCCCCGCGCGGCCACCGTGTCGCCAAGTCGCGCGAGATACCTCGCCACCGCCGGCCGCGCGTACCCTTCAGCCACCGCGGTCGCGGTGCGTTCGTACTCTCGAATCTCGGGCAGCACCTGATGCGCGCAGATGATCTCGGCCGCGGGGAGCGCCCGCGTCAGCGCCTCCGCGAGGCGCAGCTCGTGTGCGCCGTCGGCGTACGCGTGTAACAGCGACACCACGACCACGTCGGGCGTGCGCTGCACGACCTCGGTCACGACGCGCGCCACTTCGTCGTCGGTGAGCGGCACGCGCACGCTGCCCGGCTCCATGCGCTCGCGAACCGCCACGACGCGGTCAGCCGCCACGAGCGGCTCCGGATGCTGCGCCGACAGGTCATACAGCGCCGCGCGCTCCTGTCGACGGAGTTCGAGCAGGTCGGTGGCCCCATCGGTCGCGCAAAGCACCACGCGCGCGCCACGCCGTTCGAGCAGCAGGTTGGTCACCACCGTGGTGCCGTGCGCAATGCGGCGCAACGAACCCGGGCCGGCCCCCAGCGCGTCGAGCGAGGCCGCCACGCCCTCGCTCTGGTCGGCCGGCGTGCTGAGCACCTTGCGCGTCACCACCGAGCCGTCGGCGTGGATGGCGGCGAGGTCGGTGAACGTCCCCCCGACGTCGATGCCGGCGGCGAGGCCCGACGTGGTGGCACTGGTCACGCGTTCGTCCGGCGGATCAGGGTGAGCGCGGGAACCAGCAACCCCAGGTACATCATCGTCGGCGCGAACGCCACCGCCACGGCCCCGTTGCTCTGCCCCGTCGCGCCGGCCACGGCGAGCGCCAGCGCGACCAGCGCGCACCCGGCACAGAAGCCCGCGAGCCAGCGCGCGGCACCCGCGTTCTTACCCGAGGCAATGGCACGGGGGACGAACCACGCCGCCGCCAGCGCCACCGGAGAAAGCAGCAGCACGTTCCAGTTGCGAAACCAGAAGACATGCGCGGAGAAGAGTTCCATGAACAGGACCATCGTCCCCACGAGGCCGGTGACCGTGTACCAGGCGGCCGCCACCGCAGCGATGACAGCGCGCGAGACACGCTGCGCCACCAGCCAACGCCCGCGCAGGGCGCTCATGAACGCCAGCCCGCCAAAAAGTGCAAGCGGCACCAGCGACCCAAGGGCGACGATCACATACAGGCCCGGCAGGGCGATCGGCGTTGGCGCCTCGGGTGGGCGGGACACTTCGAAGATGACGCGCTCACTGGCCACGAGCCGTGCGACGGTCCCGCCTGGCCCCGCCACGACGATGCCCCGCAGCCGGTCGCGCAACCGCATGGGGACATACATCTCGTCCCACGCTGTCATCCGCGTATCCGCCATCGGGCCGAGTGCAATGTCGATGCCCAAACGGCTCAGCGACGTCTCTTCCGTGAGCCGCAGGGCCTCGCCGCGATACGAATGGTCGCTCAGCGAGTCGGCCCACGCGCGCTTCAGCGCGCCACCAAGCACCGTGTCGAGCGCATCGCGCACGCGCGTGGAACAGTTGTCGCGGAAGTAGTCGTAGCGGTAATACTTGTTCTGCTCCAGCGCGTTCCAGCGCACGAACTGCAGCAGTTCGGCCTTTTGCAGCCCCGAGAGATTGAGCACCTGTTCGTCGGCGCTGCGGTTGTTTTCATGATAGTAGGCCAGCAGCGGCTCGGTATCGAACCCGTCCATCCAGTAGCGCGACTCGCCACTGAGGAACCGCCCCAGAAAGTTGGGCTCGTCGAACGAGAACATCCCCCAGTTCCATGCGACGTCGAGCCCACTCAGCGGATCGTGAATGCGAATGGCGTTGTGGCCGAATCGCTCGAACACCGGGGTCCCCTGCCCGAACGTGAGCAGCGACACCTGCACGCGCCACATCGTGGAGGTGTCCAACGGCGCCGCAGCTGGCGCCTGCGCCTGCACGACGCCAGGCACCGCCAGAGCCACGGCGCAGAGAAAGAGTCGCAGGGATTTCATCGGTGGCGTCTGGGTTCCTGTCATCGGTTCAGTTGGCTGGGCCGATATCCGTGCCCGGATAATACGTGCGCAGGATCGTGCGGAAATCCTGCCCGGCGCGTGCCCGCCCGATGGCCCCCCACTGGCACAGGCCAATGCCATGCCCCCACCCATTGCCCCGGATGATCAGTCGCCGCAGGGAACCGTCGGCCGCGTTCTCGCCCTCGACGGAAAAATAGGTGCTGTTGAGGATCTCGCCACCCGCGGGACGCAGGACATATCGCACGTCGTTTCCCCGAAGCGAGAAGCGGCCGGCGTCGGTCTGGATGACCAGCCGCCCCACGCGGCCGCTCGGCGTGCGCGCCTCGATCGTGACGGCCGTCGCGTGCCCCGGCCCGGCCGCGGGAACTGCCGTGTATGCACGCAGGTACTGCCGCAGCGCCCCATCGAGCTCGGATGACTCGAGCGTGCGGGTCCAGGCGAAACGCGGCGCCGGATCGCAGTAGTAGCGCTGCGTGCCGGGAATGCGGTCGCTGACACGCCGCAGGTACGCCGCGCCACCCGACCGCCAGACTTCGTCGGGGCTGGCCGTCTCGCCGCCGCACGACGCCGAGTACGGGGCATCCACCGTTCGCCCCCCGTATTTCAGGACGAGGCCAGCCGTGCCTGCCACGGCAACGTCAGCGAACGTTCGTTCACCATCCACGCCGCCGTACACCTGATCCAATGTGCCCGCCCCGAGATCGTAGTTGGCGTGGCGCGCCGCCGATCCACCCGCCGCCGCCAGCCGCACGAAGGTGTAGCTGCGGGCGGCCACCGCCTGCGCTTCCACCGCCGCCTGCTCCCCTGCGTTCCGCGAACCGCCGATCTCCAGCGGCACCACCCCGCGCAGGTACTGCTCGACGCCCAGCACGTTCACGACCATTACGCTCACGCCGTCGTCCGCAGGAAAGAACCGCAGCACCCCGCGGTATCGTTTGCCGTTGAACAGCACCTGGTCTTCCGCGCGGTCCGCCCGCAGCACGAGCGGCGCCGGCCGCCACGCGCTGGCGAAGCCATCGGCGCGCACGGCGCGCAGCTGCCCCGCCCGGTGCTCCAGCGTCCAGGACTCGCCGGGACGCCCGCGCAGCAGCACGCTCTCGCGGTCGTCGAAGATGCGCCAGGCGCCGGTGGCGGCGATGCCGGGATTGCTGGCAGCCGTGGCCAGCGCCACGCGCACGTCGCGGTCGCCCTCGCGCCGGAAATCGGGCGCCTCGTCGCGCGGCACCTCGTCGCTGCGGGGTGCCACGGCGGGGACGGCGGTATCGACCGGCGGCCGCGGGGCGCGGATCACGCGCATGGGGGGCTCCACCGGCACCCCGAGGCGCGTCGTGACACACGCGCCGATGACCAGCAACGCGCCGGCCGCCGCGAGACGGCGCCAGTTCATCGGCGCCATGTCACCGGCACCATATCACCGACACCGTGTCACGGGCGCCACGTCACCGACCGAAGCTCCCGATGCTGCTCCCCATCAGGGGGAGCGCGCGCGATCGCGCGGGCGCCGACTCCACCGGCGCGTCGTCCACCGACACCACGTGCGCGCGGAAATCGTAGTCGTCCACGACCTCAAGCACCTCGACCTCGGCGAAGCGTCCGGCCGGCACGGGCTGATCGAGCCACGTCACGCCGTCGATGTCGTCGGCCTGCCAAGGCAACCGCCCCGAGGCCGGCTGCTCGTCATCGGCGGCCTGCTGCACCAGCACCCGCGCACGTGCGCCGAGGCGTGTCTCGTACCGTTCAGCGGTGATGTGCCGCTGCAGTTCCTGCACGCGCTCCAGGCGAGCGCGCTTCACGTCCTCGGGCACGTCATCTACCATCTGCGCCGCGCGCGTCCCGTCCTGCGGCGAGTAGGTGAAGACGCCCACCCGCTCGAAAGCCGTCTCGGACAGGAAGTCCACCAGTTGCTCGAAGTCGCCGTCCGTTTCGCCAGGAAAACCGACGATGCAGGTGGTGCGAATGGCCAGATCGGGCACGGCGTCCCGGAAGCGCGCCACCTTCTCGCGAATGCTCTTCTGCCGTTCCGGGCGACGCATGCGCTCGAGCACCGCATCGGACGCGTGCTGGATGGGCATGTCGAGGTAACGCACGATGCGCGGCTCATTGGCGATGATGTCGAGCAGGGCCGGCGTGATCCCCGAGGAGTACAGGTACATGTTGCGGATCCACGGAATCGACGTCTCGCGCACCAGCGCCTGCAGCACCTCTGGCAGGCGCACGCCGTCGGACCGATCACGGCCGTAGTGCGCCAGGTCCTGCGCCACCAGGTTGATCTCGCGCGCGCCCTGCATCTCCAGCAGCTGCGCCTCGCGCACGATGTCGTCGAGGGCAAACGAGCGGTGCTTCCCGCGCATCAGGGGAATGGCGCAGAAGGCGCAGCCGTGGTCACACCCTTCGCTGATCTTGAGGTAGCGCACCCAGGGCGTGTCCCCGGTGTAGAGCCGCACGCCGGGGTGTACCGTCTCCGGGTCGCCGATCAGCCCGCGCTGGTGCAGTTCGCCCACCAGCCGGTCGGCCTCGGAGGCGCCGAGAAAGAAATCCACCTCGGGCAGCGCCTCCTGCATCTCACCCTTGTGGCGCTCCACCATGCACCCAACGGCCACCAACGTCTGGCAGGCACCGCCGGACTTGTACTGCGCCGCCTCGACGATGGCGTCGAGCGATTCCTGCTTGGCCGCGTCGATGAATCCGCAGGTGTTCACCACGATCAGCTCGGCCTGATCGAGCGCCTCCACGGGGACACCGCCGTGCGCGCGGAGTTCGGCCACGTAGCGTTCGCTGTCGACGGTGTTCTTGTCGCAGCCGAGGGTGAGGACGGCGAATTTCATGGGGCGAGGGGCTGGCTCATGGCGGTGACTCGGGAACCTTGAAAGCTAGCCGGACTCAGCGGTAGTTCCCAAACTTGAGTTCCACGCCGAACTCCTGGCTCCGCAGCAGCGTCATGGCGTCCTGCAGCGCGTCCTTGTCGGGCCCACTGATGCGCACCTGGTCGCCCTGGATGCTCGCCTGGACCTTCTTGAGCTTGGCGTCCTTGATGGCGGCAGAGACCTTCTTGGCCGTCTCGCTGTCGAGCGCCTGCTTGAGCTTGATCTCGCGCTTCAGCGTGTCGTTCCCGGCCGGCACGTCCTCGCCGACGTCCAGGTTCTTCACCGGCACCCCGCGCTTGATGAGCTTGGACTGCACGATGTCGAACAGGGCGCGCATGCGCATGTCGTGGTCCGTGTGCAGGCGAATGACGCCGTCGGTGCGCGCGAACTCGATGGTGAGGACCTTGGCGTCCTTGAAGTCGTAGCGCTGGGCCGACTCCTTCTGGGCCTGATTGACGGCGTTGTCGACTTCCTGGAGGTCGACACCCGTGGTGACGTCGAATGAGTAGGCGCTGGCCATGTGCGGATTCCGGAGGTCGGATGGTGGTACAGGGTCCCAACGAAAGATAACGATTGGCCCCCATAGCGAGAGGGCGCAGGGACCCTCCCCCGCGCCCCGTCTCGCGCTCGTGCGCTCGTGCGCTCGTGCGCTAATTCCCCAGATAACTCTCCAACGCCTTCGCCCGCGAAATATGCCGCAGCCGGCTGAGCGCCTTCTCCTTGATCTGCCGCACCCGTTCGCGCGTGATGTTCAGCACCTCGCCAATCTCCTCGAGCGTCATCGGCTCTGACTCATCGAGCCCGAAGTACAGCCGCAGGATCTTGGCCTCGCGCTCCTTCAACCCGCGCAGCGCGTCGTGGATGCTCTCGGTGAGCGCCTTCTCGAACGTCTCCTCGTCGGGGGTGCGGCTCTCGGTGTCGGGCAGGTAGTCGAGCAGGCGGTTGTCCTCGCCCGGCGACATCGGCGCATCCAGCGACAGGTGCGTCTGCGAGATCAACATCGTCCGGGCAACTTCTTCCTCGGTGATGTCCATCCCGTCGGCGATCTCGGCGTGGGTCGCCTCGCGCCCCAGTTCCTGCAGCAGGGCGCTGGCCCGCTTGCCGATGCGGTGCAGCGTCCCGGCGCGGTTCAGCGGCACGCGCACGATACGCGACTGCTCGGCCAGCGCCTGCAGGATGGCCTGGCGGATCCACCACACCGCGTAGGAGATGAACTTGATCCCCTTGGTCTCGTCGAACTTGTGGGCCGCGCGGATCAGGCCGAGGTTGCCCTCGTTGATCAGGTCGCTCAGCGACACGCCCTGGTTCTGGTATTTCTTGGCGACCGAGACGACGAAGCGCAGGTTGGAGCGCACCAGCTTGTCGAGCGCTTCCTGCTCCCCCGCGCGGATGCGCTGGGCGAGGTCGACCTCGTCCTCACGCGTAATCAGCGGAAAGACGCTGATGTCGCGGAGGTACTGGTCAAGTGAGCCTTCTTCGGCGGCGTGCTTCTTCCGGGGCACCCCCGGAGTCTTGGCACGCGTCGCGCGTTCGGGTCGGTCAGTCATACGTGGCGGAATGTGCGTCACCCCGCAGCGCGGCGGAAGCCCACCCGCTCAGCGGACGAGGGTGCCCAGCCGGCCCCATCGCACATGCGTCAGGAAGGCCGCGGCCGAGGTCGTGTCGGGTTCGTAGCTGAAATACACGAGGATCGGCTGTCCCCGCAGGAGGGAATCGGGAACGAACCCCCAGTACCGGCTGTCCAGCGAATTGTCGCGATTGTCGCCGAGCACGAAGTAGCGCGCCGGCGGCACCACGATGGGGCCCCAGTTGTTGCGCGACGGGTGATACGAGGCCGACGCCAGCGCGCGGCTCACGAGAAACTCCCGCTGCCAGTGGAACTCCTGCCCCGCCGGGTCGGTGCCGGGCTCGGTGTGCGAGACGTACCGCTCCCGCTGGGGCGTGCCATTCAGCCGCAGTTCGCCATTCACCATGCTCAGCGTGTCACCCGGCACGCCGACCAGCCGTTTCACGAAATCCACGGACGGGTCGACGGGAAACTGGAAGACAATGACTTCCCCGCGGCGCGGCTGGTGCACCTTGGGCAGGCGCTTGTTTGTGAACGGAACTTCGGCGCCGAAAACCAGCTTGTTGACCAGCAGAAAGTCGCCCACCAGCAGCGTCCCTTCCATGGAGCCGCTGGGGATCCTGAACGCCTCCACAAAGAACGACCGCACGACGAAGAACAGCAGCAGCGCCGTCGCCATCGACCGGGTCCATTCCCAGAGCATCCGCAGGGCGTGCCAACCGCGTCGCCGCGGCGTCGGGCCGTACGCCGGCTCGCCGCCGATGAGCGGCGGTTCGGGCGATGCAGGAGGGAGCGGAAGTTCGGACATACCTAAGGAGATAAGCGGGTTCCCGGACAGTGGGCAAGTCATCACAACACCGACGGCTCACTTCGTACGGCGTATAACGTAGAGCATAGAGCGTACAGCTTCCTTTACCTGCTGAAGCAGCTCTACGCTCTACGCCGTACGCCCTACGCCGTTAGTAGTTGTCGATCTGCGCCCGCTGCAGCGCACCCGAATAGTCCACGTACCCCACCTTGGTCTCCGAGTAGAACTCGTACACCTCCCACCCGCCCTCGCGGTGGCCGTTCCCCGTCGCCTTCACACCGCCGAACGGCATGTGCGCTTCGGCGCCGATCGTCGGGGCGTTGATGTACGTGATGCCGTTGTCCAGCACCTGCAGCGCCTGGAACGACAGGTTCACGTTCCGCGTGTACACCGAGGACGACAGGCCGTACGCCACGTCGTTGTTCACCTCGAACGCCTCGGCGGCATCCTTCACCTTGATGACGCTGAGCACCGGGCCGAAGATCTCTTCCTGCTCCAGCCGGCTCATCGCCGTCACGTTGGTGAAGATCGTCGGATTGAAGAAGAAGCCGTGGTCGAGAGCGCCGCCGGTCGCGCGCGTGCCGCCCAGCGCCAGCGTGGCCCCCTGCTGCTTGCCAATCTCGACGTACGCCTCGACGTTCTCGCGCGAGGCCTCGTTGATGACCGGGCCGACGTCCGTCCCCTTTTTGCGTCCGTCGCCGAGCACCAGCTTGCCCGCACGGTCCACGAGCATCTTCACGAGCGTGTCGTGCACCCCGTCCTGCACGATCAGGCGGCTCGTCGCGGTGCAGCGCTGTCCCGTGGTGCCAAATGCGCCCCACAGCACCCCCTCGAGCGCCAGATCGAGATCGGCGTCATTCAGCACGATCTGCGCGTTCTTGCCGCCCATCTCGAGCGACAGGCGCTTGTGCATGCGTCCGCACGTCTCGCCAATCTTGCTCCCGGTCTCCGTGGAACCGGTGAACGAGACCAGCGCGACGTCCGGATGCTCCACGATGGCGCCGCCCACCACGCCGGTGCCGTGCACCAGCTGGATCACTTCGGGCGGGAGCCCCGCTTCGAGGAGGATCTCCACCAGCACGTGCCCCGTGTGCGGGACCACCGACGCCGGCTTGAAGACCACCGAGTTCCCGCAGAGGAGCGCCGGGAAGATCTTCCACGTGGGAATTGCCATCGGGAAGTTGAACGGCGTCACGATGCCCGCGACCCCAATGGGGCGGCGGAACGACATCGCCCACTTGTTGCGCAGTTCGCTGGGCACCGTGTGGCCGAACAGACGGCGCCCCTCGGTGGCCGCGTAATAGGCCGTGTCGATCCCCTCCTGCACGTCGCCCTTGGTCTCGGCCAGCGGCTTGCCCATCTCGCGGGTCATCAGGTCGGCGATTTCGTCCTTGCGGGCGACCATAATGTCGCCGACACGACGCAGCACATCGCCGCGGGCCGGAGCCGGTGTCGCTTTCCACAGCGCGAAACCCTTCTTGGCGCTCTCGACCGCCTTGGCCACGTCGGCCGCGCCACTCGCCGGGAACAGGCCGATCAGGTCGCGCGTGTCGGCCGGGTTACGGTTTTCGATGTACTTGCCGGTCGAAGGCTCAACCCACTGGCCGGCGATGAAGTTCTTGAACGTAGACATGGAGTCGGTGGTCGAAGATTATGGGGGCAGAGAAAGACAGAGAAAGACAGAGGAAGACAGAGAACGACAGAGAAACACAGAGTACCACAGAGATCAGTCCAGCCACGCGCGAACGGACAGCGTAAAACGTACAGCCTAAAGCCTACCACTTCACTTACACACCCACCCCACCGGGTGCCCCATACTCGCCTTCGCGTACCCCACCCGCGGCAGCACGTCGATGCCAGCCAGCACCAGCCCCCACATCACCAGCAGGAGCGACAGCACGTGCGCCCTGGCTGCCCGGTGGCGCCACGTCCACACCGAGCTCCAGACGCCGCTCACCACCAGCGCGCTCACCGCGCCCAGGTAGCCCGCCAACCCCAGCCCGCACCGCGCGCTGTACGGCCAGAACACCATGCCGACGCCCAGCGCGACCGTCAGCGTGAGACGCAGGAAGACGCCCCACGTCGACGTTGACTGCTGCACCGCCGCCACCTGTCCCTTGGCCGACGCGCCCTTGGCTGCCTTCGTCGGGAACATCGCCTCGTCGCTGACCGACTCGAGCTGCCGGTCGATCTTCTTCATTTCGGCGTCCCAGTTGCGATCACTCACGCTTGCTCCCGCGCCAGCGCGTGGCGCTCGATCTTCTTGTAGAGGTTCGACCGCGGCATATCGAGCGCGCGCGCCGTCTCGGCCACGTTCCAGTCGTGCTCGCGCAGTTTCACCAGCAGGAACGCCCGTTCGGCCGCCAGCTTGAACTCCTCGAAGGTGCGGCACGCCTCGAGCCCGCCCAGCGCCGTGCCCTCAGCGAGTCGGGCACCCACCAGGCGCTCGACATCGGCCACCGCGATCTGCGGAGCGCGCGCGAGGATGAGCAGGCGCTCGATCGTGTTGCGCAACTCGCGCACGTTGCCCGGCCAGTCCAGAGCGGCCAGGCGATCGGCGGCCGTCCGGTCCATCGCGCGCGGGGCCAGCCCACCCTGCCCGGCGAAGTGGTCGAGGAAGTACTGGATGAGCAGCGGAATGTCGTCGCGCCGCTCGCGCAGGGGCGGCACCACCACCGGCACGACGTTCAGCCGGTAGTACAGGTCCTCGCGAAACCGCCCCGCCGCAATCTCGTCCTCGAGCCGCTTGTTGGTGGCCGCAAGCACACGCACGTCCACCTTGTGCGGCTTGGCGCCGCCGATGCGCGTCACATCCCCGTCCTGGAGCACGCGCAGCACCTTCGCCTGCGCGGCCAGCGACATGTCCCCCACTTCGTCGAGAAAGAGCGTGCCGCTGTCGGCCTGCTCGAACTTGCCCGCCCGGTCGTGCACCGCGCCCGTGAATGACCCGCGCATGTGCCCAAAGAGCTCGCTCTCGATCAGCTCGCCCGGTATGGCCGCACAGTTCACCTCGACGAACGGCCCCGACGCACGCGTCGACTGCCGGTGCAGCGCACGCGCCACCAGCTCCTTGCCCGTGCCGTTTTCACCCGTGATCAGCACACGCGCGTCGGTGCCGGCCACGCGATCGATCGTCTCGATGAGGGCGCGAATGGCATACGACCGCCCGACGATCTCGTACTTCTGCTGCACCACCTCGCGCAGCCGCTCGTTCTCCTCGCGCAGCGTCAGGTGGCCGATGGCGTTGCGCAGCGTCACGAGAATCCGGTCGGTGTCGAGCGGCTTCTCCATGATGTCGTAGGCGCCGCCCTGCGTCGCTTCCACCGCGTTCTGGATGGTGGCGTGCCCGCTGATCATCACCACGACGGCCGCGGGATCCTGCGTGCGCAACCGGCGCAGCGTCTCCAGCCCGTCGAGCCCCGCCATCTTCACGTCGAGGAACACCAATTGCGGCCGGAACTGCTCGTAGGCAGCAAGCCCGGCGTTCCCCGATGCCTCCGTGCGCACCTCGTAGCCCTCGTACTCGAGCAGCTGCGACAGCGCGTCGCGAATGCCCTGCTCGTCGTCGATCACCAGAATGCGTCGACTCACGGCATCACCTTGTAGAGCACCACGTGCCCCTTGGTGATCCGCACGTCCCCCACGGTCTTCGGCACGGACAGCGGCACCGCGCCCGTCGCGAGGCTGTCGGAGCGTGCCTGCACGCTGATGCGCTGGACGATCTTGTCGATGAGCCGCTGCGGCAGCTTGAGTTCCTTCACGGTCATCTGTGTCACGTAGAACGCGACCAGCCCGGGGCGCACCGCCTCCAGGCGCCCGCCAATCATCACGGATTGCCGGCCATCGAGCACGTTCGCCAGTGGTCCCAGCACGGTGGCGTCACCCAGCTCCGTGATCGAAACGCTGGAGCGCACGAACAGCGTGTCGCCGCGCACGCTGGCCTCGGGATTTCCGGCCGACGTGCCAAGGATCTTCATGGCGGGCACCATCATCCAGGCCACGAACTCCGCCGGCGACAAATCGGCGAACACCGGACCATTCTTCTCGCCAAGCCGCGCGGCGATGCGCGTCCCGTTGGCTCCCGCCTCTGCAGTAATCGGCATCCAGCGCACGCTGGCCGCCGGCGCCTCGGCAACCAGGAGTGCGCGAGCCCGCGGGTACCAGAGATCCTTGGTGAAGTAGCCCGCCGCGGCCAGCAGGGCGAGCATCACGAGGCAGCCAAGCCGCCCGAGACATCCGAACATCAGTGCGTCTCCGTCAAGTCGAGGACACGGGGGTCCATGCGTTCACCGCGCACCAGCGCGTTCAGGGATCCGCTGCGGAAGCCGCGGAGATCCATCACCACGCGCTCAAAGCCCGCCGCCAGCACGGCGTCGCGCACCGCCCCGCGCCGATCGCGGGCGCTCCAGTAATCGAGCTGGTCCACATCCATCTCCAGGCGGGCCGTGGCGTCGTGAAAGCGCACCCGCAGGTTGCCCGTGATGCCAAGCGTGCGCAATGCGCGCTCCGCCTGCTCCACCTTGCGCAAGCGCAACGGCGTGACCTCCGTACCGTACGGGACGCGCGACGACAGGCACGGCGATGACGGCTGCGACCAGGTGGGGATGTGACGCCGCCGTGACAGCGCGCGAATGTCGTCCTTGGTGAACCCCAGTTCGGCCAACGGCGACTCCACCGCGTGTTCTTCGGCTGCTTGCGCGCCCGGGCGGAAGTCCGCGAGGTCGTCGAAGTTGGTCCCGTCCACCACCGTGGCCAATCCGCGCTCGAGGGCGACCGGCAACAGCTTGTTCCACAACTCCGTCTTGCAGAAATAGCAGCGGTTGGTGGGGTTGGCCACGTAGCGCGGGTCGTTCATCTCATCAGTGTCGAGTTCCAGCACCGGCACACTGAAACGCTCGGCGACCTCCCTGGCGCGTACCCATTGCTCGTCGGGGTACGACGCGCTGCGCCCGATGACGGCGAGCACCCGGTCGGGGCCCAGGGTTTCCAGTGCCACGCACGCCAGATAGGCGGAATCAACGCCGCCTGAAAATCCAATCAGCACCGATCCGCGCATGCGAAACCACGCGACGAGGCTCGCTTCCTTTTCGACGGGAAAGTGTTCCGGGGCGTCGGGGGTGTTCAGACTGGCATCCATAGTATTGAAAGGTACTGTCCACTATTACGGACGGTACCCTGAAAGGTGCCATTCTTTGGGAGACTGATTCAGGAGGCGACCCACCCGCCACCCCGAACCCCTCACTCAGCGCTGGTACCCCGGCCCCCGCACCACCTGCCCCGGCTTGGCGCCCGTGTGCTTCCCGTCCCTCAGCACCGCGACCCCGCTCACGAAGACGTCCCGCATCCCCGTGGACAGCTGATGCGGCTTCTCGAACGTCGCGTGGTCGATGATGGTGTTCGGGTCGAACACCACGAGGTCGGCCTTCAGCCCCTGCTTCAAGACGCCGCGATCCGAAATCGACAGGCGCGTCGCCACCGCCGCCGACGCCTTGCGCACGGCGTCCTCGAGCGTCGTCACCTGCTCCTGCCGCACATACTTGCCCAGGAGGCGCGGGAAGTTCCCATACGCGCGCGGGTGCGTCATTCCCACCGCCGTGGCCGGGTCTTCCGAGCCGGCGTCGGTGCCGAATTTCATCCACGGCTGGCGAATCTGGTTCTTGATGTTGTCTTCGCTCATCAGGAAGAGCAGTTCGCCAAGCCCGGCGTTCTCCGCGACGTTCAGGTCGATGATCACTTCGGCCCAGTCCTTGTTCATCGCCGCAGCGATCTCGGCCAGCCGCTTGCCCTCGAACTGCCTGTACTCGGGTTTCTTGAACCCGATCACCATGACGTTGGCGGGGGTTGCCACCTCGCACAGGTTCTCGTAGCCCGCATCGCGCGCGTGCATCTCCTGCAGGATGGTGGCCCGCAGCGCCGGGTCCTTCAGGTTGGCAAGCAGCTTGCCGTTGGCCGCATACTTCGGGGGTACGCAACTCGCAAACGAGTTGCCGCCCGCCGGATACAGGTACATGTCAGCCTGCACGTCCTGCCCCGCCAGGCGCGCGCTGTCGATCTTGGCGATCGCCTGGTTCATCTTGGGCCAGTTGCGCACCCCACTCGCCTTCAGGTGGTAGATCTCGACCGGCACCCCCGCCTCCTTGCCGATCCGGATCGCCTCGTCCATCGCCTCGAGGAACTTGTCGCCCTCGCTACGCAGGTGCGTGATGTAGACGCCACCGTACGCGGCCGTCGCCTTGTTCACCGCGATGAGCTCCTCGGTGCTGGCATACGTGTTGGGCGGGTAGATGAGCGCGCTGGCAATGCCGAACGCACCGTCCTGCATGGCGCGTCGCACCATCGCCTGCATGGTGTCGATCTCGACGGCTGTCGAGGGGCCCATCGCGCCCCCCTTGCCGTAGACGCGCACGGTGCCGTTGCCAAGGAACGACCCCACGTTCTGCGACACGCCGCGCCGCGCCATCCACTCCAGCCAGTCCCCGAAACCGTGCGGTCCCGTGAACTGGCGCTCGATCGCCTTGGTGGCCGAGTCGGTTTCGAGCGCGAGGATCTTGTCGTTCACCGGGGCCGGGGTGCTCCCCTCGCCAAGGATGGCGGTGGTGATGCCCTGCGTCACCATGGACAGCGCGCGGCCGTCGCCCATCATGAAGTTCTCGTACGACTGCGCCTGGATGTCGATGAACCCCGGCGCCACCACCTGCCCCGTGGCATCCACGCGGGTCGTGGCACGCGCGCCCTTGAACGCGCCGCGCGGACCAATGGCCGCAATGCGATCGCCGCGCAGGGCGACGTCGCCGTAGTACCAGGCGGCACCGGTCCCGTCGATGACTCGGCCGTTCTCTATGACGACGTCGTAGGCGCCGGCCGCTGACGACCCGGTGCTGACACCGGCACGCGGGGCGCAGGCGGCAAGGGCGGTGCTGGCGGCGACGAGGGCGAAGAGGCGGGCGGAGCGCATGGAAGTCTCGCGGTTGGTGACCGGCGAGAATCTACGCTACATCTGCCTGGCGGCCAGTTTTGGGGTACTGTAAAGGAAGCTTTACGCTCTATGCTGTACGTTCTAAGCCGTACGTTCGGCGTCGGTTACGGGCTGACGGCGGGAGCGAGTGTGGCGATCACGGCATCGAGACCGGGCCACGCATCGCCGTTGTACTTCGCGATCGTCGCCAGGTAGCGCCGGCCATCGTCACCGTGCGCCGCCACGACGGCAGCCGCGCCCTTGGCCACCGCGTCGGCGGCGGCGAATGGGGGCTGCAGGTCCTCGGCGAGTTGTCCGCCCTCGTGCTTCACGCCCGCGGCGTCGAGAAAGGTCGTCTGGATGGCCGGTTCAAACTCGACGTACAGCAGGTTGAGCAGCGTGAGTTCGTCGTCCGCGGTCTCCAGGTTCATGCGGACGATCTCGCGCGCCAGCTTGTCGGGGGACCAGGTCTGCAACGTCGCCACGCGAAAGCCGCCGCCCTTCTTGAGCATGCGTTGGACGAAGAGCGTCCGCATCTCGCGGTTGCCCTTGATGGCCCGCGCCACGATCGACAGGCGACGTTCGGCGGGGAGGGAGCGATAAGGAGAAGTATTGGCCATTCCGGAAATCTAACAGGTGGCGGGGGACGATGGTTCGGTGCTTTCAACACGGAGGAAGATGAGGGCCACGGAGGGCCACGGAGTACGGCTAACAACAATTCAAAAGGGGGTGGCGGACAGTACTGGCCGCCACACCCCTTTGTTTTTCGCCGTCCTCCGTGGCCCTCCGTGAACTCCGGTCTCCGTGTTGAAAGAACCGATCCCTCGTGCATCGGGCGCGTTTTTCAACACGGAGGAAGATGA
>CANNKR010000058.1 GCA_947504615.1 Gemmatimonadota bacterium
ATCAGTTTGCGCCGGGATTTGCCGATCGTGCCAGCGCACGTTGGCGCGCGGAAATGGCCCGCGGCGCGGCCACGACGATCTCCTTTGATGCGGCGGTCACACGCCTCTTCACGCGGCTTGCGCCGTTCGCCGTCGCCGCGGCGCTCCTGCTCGCCGTGAATAACGTGCGCCATCGCAGCGAAGGGCAGTCCATCGCCCGGGCGCTCGTCGGAGCGTCGGCAGCCAGCACGACGCCGTCGTCACTCGACACCATCTACGGACTCGGCACGCTCGTCATGCCGAACCAGGAGTAGTTGCACATGCGCATCGATGCGAAAGCCCGCATGGCGCTGGTTATCACCTTCGTGACTGGCATCGCGGTTGGTGTCTTTGGCGCCGCCGAGTTCTTTCGTCCGCGCGGCCCCGAGTCGGAGCGCGCACGAGCGAGCGGTGAACTCCCGCGTTTCGTGAGCGAGATGGAGAAGTACCTGCAGCCGCGCGATTCTGCGCAGCGTGCCGCGTTGCGGCCGCTTCTCATGAGCACCGACTCGCTGAATCGCGAAACGACGCAGCGTGCGCAGGAGACGATGCGCGATGGACTCAAGCAGCTGCGGGAGCGTGCCGCGCCCGTGCTCGATGCGACGCAACTGCAGCGGCTCGACCGATTCATTGCGGACAAGGCACTGGAGCGCAGGCCGCCGAGCCCGGCGTTCGGCGAGCCACGCGGCGGGCCGGGCACGAGGCCGTAGCACCCCAAGACAAACGTTGCCCATAACGCGGGCCGCTGCAGCGGCCCCGCCCGGGGCGCGCGCGCAAACCAGGAATCCTGAAGCTGTTCAGGCATATCACCACACGAAACAACCACCTCGCATGCCACACACGAAATTGTTGTTGCGTCTGCTGCCGGCGATTGCCACACTCGCGCTGCTTGGCTGTCGCGGTAGCCTGCCGAGCGGGTCCCCGACGGCCATCACCGTGAACCCCACCACGCAGCGTGCGTATCGCATGGTCGATACGGACCAGCGCAGGACGTTCAATGCCACGATGGAAATCGCGCCGCCCACCGCCGGGCAGGCGTTCTACGGCCAGGATGCCCAGGTGTCGGGCGCCCGGCCAAGCTACCTGAAGAGCCTCGATGGGCTGACCGTGAAGGACAACGTCACCGGTTTGACATGGCAGCACGGGTACCACAAGAAGCCGGTGTCGTGGACGGAAGCGAAGGCGATACCCGCCGCGCTAAACGCGGCACGATACGGCGGCTTCACCGACTGGCGGTTGCCCACCATCAAGGAGCTGTACTCCCTCTGGAACACCAGCACCGGCTGGCCCTTTATCGATACGACCTACTTTGCGTTTGATCCACGGAGCATGCCGCACACAATCTTCTGGAGCAACAACAAGTACGCGGGCTTGCTCGACGAGCGCACGCAGGAGGGACAGCGGGAAGGGGCCGCGCCGATGGCGTTCGGCGTGAACTTCGCCACCGGGCACATCAAGGCGTACCCCACTGATGTGGGCCCGAAGCACTTCTTTCGCGCGGTGCGCGGCGACGTCTACGGCGTCAACAGGTTCCGAAACAACGGCGATGGCACCGTCACGGACCTGGCTGCCGGGCTGATGTGGGAGCAGGCGGACAGCCGTGTGGGGATGGACTGGGAACACGCCCTGGCCTATGCCCAGACCAAGAACGCGGCGAACTCTCTGGGCCATAGCGATTGGCGGCTGCCGAATACCAAGGAACTCCAGAGCATCGTTGACTACACGCGCTCTTCCGGTGCCACGGATCCGGCGCACCTGGGCCCGGCCATCGATCCGATTTTCAGCATCAGCGCAATCACCAACGAAGCGGGGCAGGCCGACTCTCCCTACTTCTGGACGAGTACCACGGTGCTCCCCGAATCCGGACCGCCGCGCTCGTTCGGGATGCGGCCCGCGCCTCAGGTGCAGCCAGGGCCCGGCCACGAGTTCAACTCTGCCTGGTATGTGGCCTTCGGCCGAGCCGTCGACAACAAGGGATACGACCTGCATGGCGCGGGTGCCGTGCGCTTCGATGACAAGTCCGGCGGCGGACCGGCCAAGCCCGATGCCGAACGCGTGAACAACTACGTGAGACTGGTGCGCGACGCCAAATAGCGGCGCGCATCGTCTCCCCCAGGATGGAGTTTTCATGAACACTCGACGTTTTGTCACACTGCTTGGCATTGCGGCCGCGATGAGTCACTCGTCAACGGCGAGCGCGCAAGCACCCGGCGATCGCGTCCGCGTCCATCTGCTCGGCCTCCGCGTGGTCGAGGATGAAGTCGTCGGCTGGCGCAGCGATTCGCTCATCGGCCGCCACGAGTTGGCTGTGCCGCGCGGCCAGATCATCTCCGTCGATGTGTGGCGGCCGCGCGGGTTCGTGCGGAGCTGGATGCGGTTCGGCAGCATGGGCACCGGCTTGGCGGGCTTTGCCGCACAGGCGGGACGCAAGCAGGGTCCACAGTCTGGCGGCAGCAATCCGATGGTGGCGACGATGGCAGTGGGTGCCGGTATCGGGCTCGTGGCCGCCATCGTCCAGCGCCTGAGTCACCGCGGTGAGTGGGTGCCGCTGGGTGACGGCGGGCGGTCAGGCGGGCGGTGAGTGGGCGTGGACTCCCGCTTGCCCTGACCTTATGATCGCTTGCAGGGCCATCTGGACGAAACGCACGTCTCCCTCACCGTCAACGCCTGATGCCTTCGCACCGGTTCCTGTTCAGCGTCGTGCTCGGTGGCAGCGTGCTCGCCGCCGGTTGTCGCACCGTTCAACCCCACACGCCACTCGGCAATGCGACCGCGGGTCACGTGTACCGCGTGTACTACTTGGGCGGACAGTCGAATATGGAAGGATTCGGCTTCGCATCGGACCTGCCGGCGGAGTTCAAGACGCCGCACCCAACGGCGTACATCTACGAAGCCAACTCGACCGCTGATAACCAACCAGTGGACGGCCACGGCGTGTGGCAGCCCGTGCAGCCCGGACATGGATTGGGCTTCCGCACCGATGGCATCAGCAATCGACTCAGCGATCGGTTTGGTCCTGAACTCGCGTTTGCGCAGCGCATGGCCGCCCTCGAGCCCGACGTGCGGGTGGCCATCGTCAAGTACGCCCGTGGCGGATCGTCGCTCGCGAGCGGCGCGTCGGGCTTCGGCACGTGGGATCCCGATTTCGCCGAGGGCAGCGGGGTCAACAGCTACGACCAGTTCCTCGCGACCGTCCGTCTCGCCGTGCGCGACGCGGACATTGACGGCGATGGCCGCATCGACCGACTGATCCCTGCCGGTATGGTCTGGATGCAGGGCGAAAGCGACGGCGCCTTCAGCGAAGCCACCGCTCGCGCCTACGATGCGAATCTCCGTCGGCTGATGGGGCTCATGCGCGCCGCACTGCGTGACGACGACCTGCCGATCGTGCTCGGGCGGATCAACGACTCGCGCGCCGGCACCGCGAATCCCCTCATCCCATGGGCTTCGGTGGTGCAGGCCACGCAGGCCCACTTCGTCGCGACGGACAAACACGCGGCGCTCGTGACGAGCACCAGCAGCTATCACTTCATCGAGGATGGCTGGCATTACACCAGCCGCGACTATCTCGATCTTGGGGCGCAGTTCGCCGAGGCGATGCATCGGCTGCGCAGCGGGAAGTAGCGGGGCGTTACCGGCCTCGCACGCACGTTGTGTGGTCGATGGTCAGCCACGATCTGCCGGCTGCCTCGAGGATTCAAGGTCTACGAGCCGGCGGTGTTCGTGTTGTGAAGCACGGTGGTCGCGTTGCGCTGAAGCCCAGCGCGCTTCGCGCGCATGAGGGGTGTATCGCCGCATCGCACCTTGAACTCGGCGTCATCCATCGTCGCAAACGCCGTGAGGTCGGGCGCTTCCAGCTCAGCGCGCGGCATGAACGCCGCTTCCGTGGCGTCCCGCGAGAACTTCACGTTCCAGGGGCACACCTCCTGGCACACATCGCACCCAAACAAATGCTCCCCCACCATCGCCGCCTGCTCCGGCGTGTGTGCGCCCTTGAGCTCGATGGTCAGGTATGAGATGCACCGCCGCGCGTCGAGCACGTGCGGCGCCACGAACGCCTGCGTGGGGCAGGCATCGAGGCAGCGCGTGCAGCTGCCGCAGTGGTCTGACGCGAACGGATCGTCGGGCTCGAGCGCCACATCGAGAAAGAGCGCGCCGAGAAAGAAAAAGGAACCGAGCGTGGGGTTGATCAGGAGCGTGTTCTTGCCAAACCAGCCCAACCCGGCGCGGCGCGCAAGATCACGCTCGAGCACGGGGCCGCTGTCGACAAACGACCGGCCGTTGGCCTCGCCGAGTTCCGTGCGCACCCACGCGAGCAGCGCGTCGAGCTTGTCCCACATCACCTGATGGTAGTCGGCGAAGCGGGCGTAGCGCGCCACGGCACCCGCGGGCTGCGTGCCGCCGTAGTTGAGGGCGACCACGAGCGCGCTGACCATGCCGGCCACCGGGCGCCGCGCATCGCGGCGAAGCTCGGCGCCCTTGGCGAGGTACGCCATTTCGCCGTGGTGGCCGGCGTCGAGCCACGCGTCGAAATGGGCGGCCGTGGATGGTTCGCCGAGCGAGGCAATGCCCACCAGGTCGAATCCCGCCGCGATGGCCTGTGCCTTCAGGCGCTGCTCGAAGCCCTTGGGGGGCCCGCCGCTCACGGGTGGTGCCGCGTCCACCGCGCGTAGCGCACGACATCGTCGACCGGCGGAATGGCGTCTTCGCTGCCGTAGGCCGTGTAGAGGCGCCAGCGGAGGTACGTGCGGTCAGGCAGCGGCAGGAATGGCACGCGCGCCCACCAGCGGCGACGGCGATAGCGCCACGCCACCCGCAGCAGGTCGGCGGCGACTCTCGGGTTGGCGAGCGCGCGCAGCTTCAGCGCGACGAGCAAACGAAACCAGGACACGCACGAAAGATGCGTGGGGCAGGATGCCCCGGGCTAGGGTTTGACCGGAATGACATTGTCCACTCTCCCGCTCCGCGCTACAGTATTCGTTCAGCGTCCTTACCAGCCGGGAATCCCGCACATGACCGCGCCCAGTCCCAAAAGAATGAACGTCTTCGAACGCTACCTGAGTCTCTGGGTGGCGCTGTGCATGGTCCTCGGCATTGCCCTCGGCAAGCTGCTGCCGGGGTTCGTGGGGATCGTACGCGGGCTCGAGTTCGGCGAAGGGAGCCATATCAACGGGCCGATCGCCGTGCTCATCTGGCTGATGATCTACCCGATGATGCTGAAGATCGATTTCGGATCCATCCGCAATGTCGGGCGCCGCCCCACCGGGCTGATCGTCACCATCGTCGTCAACTGGCTGGTGAAGCCCTTCTCGATGGCCTTCTTCGGCTGGCTCTTCTTCAAGCACCTGTTCCTGCCGCTGATCGGCCCGGAACTCGCCAGCGAATACATCGCCGGCGTGATCATCCTGGCGGCAGCGCCCTGCACGGCCATGGTCTTCGTCTGGTCGTATCTCTCGGACGGCGACCCGGCGTACACGCTGGTGCAGGTGTCAGTGAACGATCTGATCATGCTGGTGGCCTTCGCGCCGATCGTGAAGTTCCTCGTGACCGGCGCGTCGGGGCTGCAGGTGCCGTTTGCGGTGCTGCTGTATTCGGTGGGGATCTTTGTCGTCATCCCGCTCGTCGCGGGGTCCGTCAGCCGGGCCGCGCTCATTCGCCAAAAGGGCGCGGAGTGGTTCGAGTCGCGGTTCGTCGCCTTTTTCCACCCGGTCACCATCCTGGCCCTGCTCGCCACCCTCGTGATGATTTTCGCCTTCCAGGCGGAGAACATCACGACGCGGTGGTTCCACGTGGTGCTCATCGCGGTGCCCATCCTGATCCAGGTCTACTTCAACTCGTCGTTGACCTATGGCCTGATGCGGCTCTTCAAGGTGCCCTACGCGGTGGCCGCACCGGGGGCGCTCATTGGAGCGTCCAATTTCTTCGAGCTGGCCGTGGCGACGGCGATCGCCCTGTACGGTCCGGAATCGGGCGCGGCACTGGCGACGGTCGTGGGCGTGCTGGTCGAGGTGCCGGTGATGCTCTCGGTCTGTCATGTCTGCCTGGCGACAAAGCACTGGTTTCCCGCGGAGCAGGCTGCTTGATGTACATTCGCGGCCTCCTCCCCCTGATCTCCGCGGTCGCCACGCGCGCCTACTACCGATTTTCGGTGGGCGGCGCGCGTGTCCCCGCCGAGGGGCCGGTGCTGCTGGTCGCCAACCACACCAACGCGCTGCTCGACGCGGGCTTCGTGGTGGAGGCGGCGCGTCGAGACGTGCGCTTCCTGGCCAAGGCGCCCCTGCTGAGGCACCCGTACATCGGCTGGCTCATTCGCGCGGCGGGGTCGATTCCGGTGTATCGCGTTCAGGACGATCCGGCGCTCGTCGGGCAGAATCGCGACATCTTCGTGGCGGTGCACGCTGCCCTCGCCGAGGGGGACGCCGTGGGCATCTTCCCCGAGGGGACGAGTCATTCCGGGTCGCGGCTGGTGCCGCTCAAGACGGGTGCCGCACGCATCGCCCTCGGTGCGTCGCTTCACCTTGGCCGCTCGTTCCCGATCATCCCCGTCGGCCTGGTGTTTCGCGACCGCAACAGCCTGCGCAGCGAGGCGCGCGTCGTCGTGGGCGACGCCTTCGACTGGGATGATCTGGCGGCGCGTGCGAACGAGAAGTTCACGGTGCGCGAACTCACCAGGCGTATCGACAACGCCATGCGCCTCGTCACGCTCAACCTCGACTCGTGGGAAGACGCGGCCATCGTCCACGTGGCCGAGCAGGTCTGGTCGGCAGAGCACGGTTCGCCGCGCGACTCGGAGAGCACGGTGTCGCGCCTGACGCTCACGGCCAACGTGCTGCAGACGTTCCGCCTGCGCGGGGACGCCGAGTGGCAGTCCACGTCCCGCGAACTGCGCGCACACGCACGCATGCTGCGGCGCATGGGTCTTTCTCCGCAGTCACTCAAGGAAGACGTGTCGCTCACCGCGGCGCTGCGATGGTCGCTGGCCCGGCTTCCGCTGCTGGCCGCCATCCCGCTGGCCGCGGTGGCGTTGCTGGCGTACTGGCCGCCGCTCTTCGCGGCGCGCTGGCTGGGCACGCACAACAGCGAGGGGCCGGATTCCGAGTCGACCTTCCGCGTGCTGGGCTCGGGAATCCTGGGGGCGGCGTGGACGGTGCTGGTCGGCATCGTGGCAGCCGTAGCCGGCGGTTGGCGCGTGGGGCTCGCCACGCTGCTCGTGCTTCCGATCGTCGGCATTACCGCCGCCCTGGTTGCCGAACAGCGGAGGCTGCGCTGGATGGCGGTGCGGCGGTTCTTCGTGCGTCACCTGCATCGTCGTCGCCTGGGACGCATGCGCGAGCGCCAGCGTGCCATCGCGGCACACCTGCACGAACTGCTGGAGATCGGCACGCAATAGGGAGCCGTCGCGGGCGCCCTACACGAACGAAGTGCCGTCCAGGCCTGGCGGCACGGCAATTCTCAGCGCGGTCAGCGCACTTGGCATGACGTCCACGGTCCGGCGCGGCGTGCACGCCGCCGGCCGGCTCAGCAACAGCGGCACGTCCATGTGATCACGGTGCAGCGCGCCGTGCGACGAGACGTGCGGCATGGGTTCATACCGCGCCCGGAAATCCCAGCCGCGCACCGCCGACAGCATCACTTCGCCGGCGCGGGGCGATGTGGCAAGCTGAAGCAGCTGCACCAGCGCGTCCGGGTAATCAGAGCCGGCGCAGGCGTCGTGCGCGTCATCGTTCGACGCGGCCTCGATGCGCCCGCCGAGCCCCAACGGATCACCACCGTCGAGCGGCTCGTAGGTGATGCGCACGCCGACGCGCCGGACCATCGCCCGGCCGCGGCCATCGCGTGCGCGCACTTCGCAGGCAGAATCAGAGTGTGGCAATACCAGCAGATCCACCGAATCGCGAGCGAGCAGGCGTTCGGCCGTGCCTTCCCAGCGCGCGGCCAGTTCGGGCCAGAACGGCCGCGCGCGGCGATCGAGTTCCAGGTAGACGTGGCTCATCGCATTGCCGCTCACCATCACCGCGGCGTCGCGTCCGCGGCCGAAGATCCACGGATGGGCGAGCACGCCGAGTCCCCAGTCGGCGAGCAGGCCGGACAGATCCTCGTGACGGCTCACCGGCGAGTGCCCGTGGTCACTGACGACCCACAGGTGCATGTCGCGCCACCGCCCATCGTGTTCGGCGTCGGCGCGAATGCGCGCGGCGGTGTCGTCGACGATGCGCAGGGCATCGGTGACCACCTCGTGCGTGTGGCCCGCCGCGTGCGACGTCTTGTCGACGCCCGGGTGCACACAGAAGGCGAAGTCGGGGCGCTCGCGGCGAATGCGCTCGGCCATGCGCGCGCTGATGGCGCGGTCGATGCCGAGCCAGCCGCGCAGGTCGCCGCGGAAGTGCGTCCAGGCCGCGCGCGCGCCGAAGGTCCAGCTGAAGCCCATCCGGCGCGACGGGGAGAGCCCGCGGGTGATCGGGGTGAGCGCGCCGAGTGATGCGGGGGCGTGCTCGAACAGGGTGCGCTGGCTGCGCGTCAGGTCGGCGTCGGCGTGGCGGGCTTCGATGCCGACGTAGCTGCGGGCGAAGTCTGGCCAGCGGGTGGAAGAGCGGGAACGGTCCCACCAGCGGATGCCCGGCAGCCCCGCGGTGCCGGGAAAAAGACCGAGCAGGAAGGGCGTGTACGCGGGTCCGGTGACCGAGGGAAAGACGGAACTGACCGTGTGCAGTCCGCCCTCGTGGCGCAGGCGATCGAGCGCCGGCAGCGTGCCGGCGTCGAGGGCGGCGCGGAGGGTGTCTGGGCGGGCGCCGTCGGCCACGAGGACGACGACACTCACCGGCGTGGGTCGCGGCGGGTCACGGCAGAAAGTAAACTGCATTGGGCATCGCGCGCATCCGCGCGGGTCAGTGCAGGCGTATCCCGAGTCACCGAGACCATGGCGAAGCCGAAAAAGAAGGCGCCGGCGCGCAGTGCGCGCGGCAAGTCCGTTGATCCCGCACTGCGGCGCACCGCCGAACACGCGGCCCTGGCGGGCGTGCGCGAGCGGCACGATGCGGG
Organism: Gemmatimonadota bacterium; assembly: GCA_947504615.1. Classification (GTDB taxonomy): domain Bacteria; phylum Gemmatimonadota; class Gemmatimonadetes; order Gemmatimonadales; family Gemmatimonadaceae; genus PNKL01. The sequence continues at coordinate 9,058 of CANNKR010000058.1, forward strand.
GCACGCCGCCGCCGGCCGCACGCCACCGGGTGCACGCGCGGCGCAGGCGAAGGCGGCTCGGCAAAAGGAGGAGCGCCACATCGACGACGCCATTCGCGACGCAACGCCACTGGTGACGGAGGACGAGAAGCTCCTCGGCTTCGCCCCGCGGCGCGGTGACGACTTCACGCGCACCGATACCTGGCGCGTGATGCGCATCATGGGCGAGTTCATCGAGGGGTTCGACAAGCTGGCGAACGTGGAGAAGGGGGTCACCTTCTTCGGCTCGGCGCGCACGGCGCCCGACGATCCGCAGTACATCGCGGCGACCGAAACGGCGAAGCTGCTCGCGCAACAGGGGTTTTCCATCATCACCGGCGCCGGGCCGGGCATCATGGAAGCGTCCAACAAGGGGGCCCGGGAAGGGGGCGGGCACTCGGTGGGGTGCAACATCGAGTTGCCGTTCGAGCAAGGGGCCAACCCGTACGTCGACACCCTGGTGGACTTCCGCTATTTCTTCGTCCGCAAGACGATGTTCATCAAGTACAGCGTGGGGTACGTTATCTTCCCCGGTGGATTCGGCACGCTCGACGAACTGTTCGAGGCGGTGACACTCATCCAGACCGGCAAGATCTCGCAGTTCCCCGTGGTGCTGTTCGGCACGCACTACTGGGCTGGGCTGGTGCGCTGGATCCGCTCACGGGTGCTCGGTGAAAAGAAGATCTCGCAGGGGGACCTGGACCTGCTGGTGATCACCGACGACCCCAAGGAAGCGGCGGACGTTATTGCGGCGGCGTGGGACGCCCAGATGGCGGAGGCCGCCGTGGATGTGCGGGCGGCGTGGGAAGCGAAGATGGCGCGTATGGCGAACGAGGCAGGACAGGCCGTCCGTGCCCGCGGGCGCGCGAAATAACCGACGAACAGCGAGCAAGCAATGAGTGAGCGGGAACGCGGCGGCTTCAAGGCCAGCCGTCACGCCAGCGGCGCGGCAAACGCCGGTGGCGACAAGTCGAAGCAGAAGAAGGCCGCCGAGCGGCGCGAGGCCAAGGGCGTGAAGGTCGCGACCAAGGGGCAGAACCGCTTCCTGCGCGGTGCGCGCATCATGCCGCGGCGGATCGACGGCACCGAGAGCGTGGTGCAACTCGTGGACGGGACCTTCCAGGCCTACAACGGCGGCCGGCTGCGCGAGGCGTGCCAGCTGTTCAGCGAGAAGATGCTGGCCAAGGACGTGACGGTGGGGCTGACTCTCACCGGGGCGCTGACGCCGGCGGGGCTGGGGATGAGCGCGCTGATCCCGCTGATCGAGGCCGGGTTCGTGGACTGGATCATCAGCACGGGCGCGAACCTGTATCACGACGCGCACTTCGGGCTGGGACTGGCAATGCACCGCGGCAACGCCTCGGAGAGCGACGTGGTGCTGCGCGAAGAAGGGGTCGTGCGCATCTACGACATCTTCTTCGACTACGACGTGCTGCTGAGCACCGACGCCTTCTTCCGGAAGATCCTGCGGTCGCCCGAGTTCCAGCGGTCGATGTCGAGCGCCGAGTTCCACTGGCTGTGCGGCAAGTACATCGCGGCGCGCGAGCAGGCGCTGGGAATTGGTAACAAATCGCTACTAAGTGCGGCGTATGCCTGCGGCGTGCCGGTGTACACCAGCTCGCCGGGCGACTCGTCCATCGGCATGAACGTGGCGGCGCTGCAACTCGAAGGGTACGAGTGCGTGATCGACCCCAGCCGCGACGTCAACGAGACGGCGTCGATCGTGCTGCACGCCAAGCGCGCCGGCGGCAAGAGCGCGGTGCTCATCATGGGCGGCGGCAGTCCCAAGAACTTCATGCTGCAGACGGAACCGCAGATCCAGGAAGTGCTGGGCATCGACGAGAAGGGGCACGATTTCTTCCTGCAGGTCACCGACGCGCGCCCCGACACGGGCGGGCTGAGCGGCGCGACGCCCGCCGAGGCGGTGAGCTGGGGGAAGATCGATCCCGACCGGCTCCCCGACGCCGTGGTCTGCTACGTGGATTCCACCATCGCCCTGCCGCTGATGACCAGCTATGCGCTGGCCAAGAAGAAGCCGCGCAAGCTCAAGCGGCTGTACGACAAACGGGGCGCCATGATGGACCGGCTCAAGGCGGAGTTCGCCAAGGCGAACGGCTAGCCGCCAGCCGGTCGCGGGCCGCCGGATTGATTCGGGGGCCTGCACGCCGTACTGTTCAGGGAGAGAAATCACGTACGCGACGAGCGCCCGGCCCCAAAACGGCCGGGCGCTGGCCTTTTGTCTTTCCAGGAACCGCCCCCCATGATCGAAGCCCTGAAAAAGAAGCTCGGTGCAGAAGGCGAGAAGCTGCTGCACGAGCTCCACGTGATCCTGCCGGCGGAGATCCGCCGCGCGGTCGAGATGGGCGACCTGAAGGAGAACAGCGAGTACAAGGCGGCGCTCGAGCGCCAGCAGTTCGTCCAGGCCCGCCTGGGCCAGCTGACGCAACGCCTTTCGAAGCTCTCGGCCATCGATCCGTCGCAGATTCCGAAGGACAAGGCCGGGCTTGGCTCCAAGGTGGTCGTGGTCTGCCAGGACACCAAGGCCAAGGAGACCTATCACCTCGTCTTCGGGGACTCGGAAGACTTCGATGAAGGGCATGTCACCATGATGTCGCCCATCGGGCGCTCGCTCCTCGGCGTGGCCGTGGGTGATCTGGTGACGCTCAAGCTCCCGACGCGCACGCGCAAGATGAAGGTCGTGGAGCTGGTCACCATTCACGACGTCTAGGCGGCACTCCGCCGCCTCGCCGGCGTCCGATCAGCCGCCGGGCACCTTGAGTAGCGCCATCCGCAGTCGCGCCGGGGTGGTGAGTTCCCGCCAGATGACATAGACGCCTTTGCCCGTGGCAGCGGCCATGCGGGGGAATCCGGCGGGCCGCGCGTCGCTGGTGGTCGCCACGACGGTCGCCTTGGACCTCGCGCCGTTGGCGGCCACGCGCCGGGCCCGGATCTCCGCCGTCGCCTTGCCGGTGCCTTCCATCCAGGTGACGAGCGCGCTGCCGTCGATCAGGTATTCCACGTCCACACGACCAATCGGCTGGCCGTCGTCGATGCGCACGGGGGCGCCCCACGTGGCGCCTTGGTCGGTGCTGAAGGCGAGTTGCACCTTGGCCGTGTCTCGCGCGTTGGTGAACCAGGCAATCGCCACGCCGCGGTCGCGGGCCGACAGCGCGGGGCCGTTCACCGGGCAGGCGCGCGTCACCCAGCCATCGGCATGCACGATGGCGGGGGGCGTCCACTTGCCATCCTCGAGGCGCACGACGGCGATGTCACGCACTTCCTGTTCCGAGCGGTCGCGGTAGGCGAAGAGCGCGCCGGCCGACGTCCGCGCGCCCGCCACCTGGCAACAGTCGCAGGTGCGCAGGTCGAGCATCGTATCGCGTTGCACGCGCAGCGTGCTGTCGATAACTCCAAACCCGAGGCTCATCGCGGGCTGGTTCATCGCGCCGTGGTTCATCGCGCCTTGCTCGCCCCCGGTGGCGTGCCCATCGAGCCACGCGGCAAAGGTCGAGCCGTCGGGCTGCGGGACGAGCGCGGCAAAGCCGTGTTCGGTCATGCTGGTGTCACGGTGGAGTTGCTGCGGCGCGCTCCACCGAAGGCCGCTGTCGGTGCTGGTCGTGATCCACGCACCGTACGAGTACTTGCCCGCCGAGGAGCGACGCAGGAAGTGCGCGATCAGGCGTCCGTTGGCGTCGACAACCACCGAGGGGAAATCGGCCCAGTTGGCGAACAGCAGCGCGTCGCGAATCACGGTGCGCGGTTCGGACCATGCGCCGCCCACGGGGCGATGCGCCACACGAAGCATCCAGACGGAGTCGACGCCGGGTTCCATCCAGCTCGTCCATAACGTTCCGTCGGTGGCCGCCGCGAGATGCGGAGTGCTGGCGCCGGGGCCGGCCGCGGGCGGCAGGTCAGCCGTGAGCACGGGTGCGTCCACGGGCACCTTGCCGCAGGAGGCGGCGAGCACGAACACGGCGGCGATCAGGGGGGCTCGAATCGTCATGGACTGAAGACTGGCGGTCGTTCGCCCAGCGGGCAACGGCGCGTCAGGGCTCGATGGTGAAGACCCGCTGGATTTCCCGCGCATAGTCCATCAGCGCCAACTCCACACCGCGATCGGTCCACCCGAGCAATGGTGCCATGAGCGCGGCGACGCGCGGTGCCACCGACGCTCCTTGATCGCGCACTTCGAAGGCGAGATGCAGTCGGCGCACCAGGACGTCGGCGAGTGTGCATGCCAGTTCCGCTTCCACGGCATGCACAACCTCGGCGCCGATGAACGGCAGTCCCTTCGCGAGGCGCGTGCCAAGCGCGGGATCGTCCTGCGCGCGTGCCCACACGTGATGCCACGCGCCGCCGTAGGCCTGCACGAGCCGTGCGGCGATGTCGTCGGCGCCGGTGGCGGCGCGCGCAGCGGCCAACTCGGCGTCGAAGTCGCGCACATCGCCCCCGGCAAGCGGCAGCTGGTCGGTGCGATCGCGCGGTGCGCGGCGGCCGAGGGCGCGGAAGACCACGGCGACGACATCGCGGGCGATGACGCGATACGTCGTGAGCTTGCCTCCGGTCACGGTGACCACGCCGAGCGGCCCCGTCTCCACGGCATGCTCGCGTGACGCGGCCGACGGGTCGCCGGTGTTTCCCTTGGCGATCAGCGGCCGGATGCCGGCCCAGGCCGCGATCACGTCGTCGGCGGTGAGCTTTGCCGCCGGGAATGCCCGGTTGGCCGACTCGAGCAGGTAGGCGACGTCGGCGCGCGAGGCGCGCACCTGCTCGGGCATTTCCGAGGTCGGGGTGTCGGTGGTGCCGATGATCGAGCAGGTCCCGCCGGGCAGCACGAACATCACGCGCCCGTCGAGGCCCAGCAGCGTGACGGCGCCACGGTTTCCCACGCGCGAGGCCGGCACCGCGATATGCACGCCCTTGGTGCCGAGCAGCGCAGATGGCGCGTCCGGACTTTCCATGTGCCGTACACGGTCCGTCCACGGGCCGGTGGCATTCACGATGCACGACGCGCTGATGGCCATGGTGCGGCCGCCGACCCGTTCGGTGACGTCAACCCCGCGCGCCTGCCCATCAGCGAGCCGCAGCCCGGTCACCTCGGCGTGGTTGAGGATCGTCGCGCCGGCCATGGCGGCGTCCAGCAGCGTCGCGAGGGTGAGCCGCGCGTCATCGGTGGCGGCGTCGAAGTACTGCGCCCCGCCACGAAGCCCGCGAGTCTCGAGCATCGGTTCGGCCGCGCTGATGCCGTCGGCATTGAGGCCGTGATGCGGCGCCACGTTGCGAAAGAGGGCGAGCAGGTCATACAGCAGCAGGCCGGCCTGCAGCTTCCAGCGCGACATCCGCGATCCGGCGTACACGGGCCACGTGAACCGCAGCGGGCGCACGAGGTGCGGCGCGATGCGGAGCAGCACCCGGCGTTCGTGGCTGGACTCGAAGACGAGTCGCAGGTAGCCGTGCTCGAGATACCGGACGCCGCCGTGTACGAGGCGCGACGACCGGCTGGAGGTGCCACTGGCGAAATCGTCCCGCTCCACCAGGGCAACGTCGAGGCCGCGCCGCGCGGCGTCCCTGGCAATGCCCGCGCCCGTGATGCCGCCGCCGATGACCAGCACGTCGAATCGCCGCTGGCTGAGGCGAAGGATCTGCGCGGAGCGCGTGAGGGGGGAGGTGGGAGTCATTTTTCAGGGGTTGCTCCGATCATACGGTGCTGCGTGGCGGGGCGACAGGAGTAACCGATCGGGCTTCGGCGTCGACGGATAGCCGCAAGCCGGGTCGCCGCCTAGCTTTCACGGTCTATGGCCAGCTTCGGAAACGGCCGCCGCGTCGCGATCATCGAGGGAGTCCGCACCCCGTTCGCACGTGCCGGCACGACGCTCAAGTCACTCAGCGCTATTGACCTCGGCAAGATCGTGGTCGGTGAGCTGATCCAGCGGACAAGCCTCGACCCGGCAAGCCTCGACTTGCTGGTGTTCGGTACGGTCATCCCTTCGGTGCTTGCGCCGAACATCGCGCGCGAAGTCGCGCTGATGCCCCTCCTGCCGAAGTCCGTGCAGGCGTGGAGCGTCAGTCGAGCCTGCGCCTCAGCCAACCAGGCCATTACCGACGCGGCCGACCAGATTGCCCTGGGGCACGCCGACATCGCGATTGCCGGTGGCGCCGAATCGCTGTCGAACGTCCCCATCCTGCATTCGCGCGGCTTCAGCGACGCGTTGGTGGCGGCAAGCAAGGCGAAGACGCTGGGCGGACGGCTGCAGGCGCTGTCCAAGGTGCGTCCCAAGGACTTCATCCCGATCACGCCGGCCATCGCCGAGCCGACGACGGGCGAGTCCATGGGACAGTCGGCCGAGAAGATGGC
>CANNKR010000059.1 GCA_947504615.1 Gemmatimonadota bacterium
AAACTCGAGGCCGTGCATCGCGTGCAGCCGCAGCAGCTCGACCAGCTGCTGCATCCCGTCATCGACACCGGCGGCGGGCAGGTGCCCATCGCCACCGGCCTGCCGGCCAGCCCGGGGGCCGCGAGCGGCGTGGCCGTGTTCGATGCCGATGTGGCCGAGGCGCGTGCGCGGAAGGGTGAGAAAGTGATTCTGGTGCGAGACGAGACGACGCCCGACGATTTTCACGGCCTGGTGGCCGCCCGGGCCGTGCTCACGGCACGCGGCGGCATGACGAGCCACGCCGCCGTGGTGGCGCGCGGCATGGGCAAGTGCGCCGTGGTGGGGTGCACCGACATCTCGGTGGACAGCCACCGGCGCGTCTTTTCGGTCGGCCAGACCGTGGTGCACGAGGGCGAGTGGCTGACGCTCGACGGGGCGACCGGCGACGTCTTCGTGGGCGACATCCCCACGCAACCGAGCGAAGTGATGCGGGTGATGCTCGGGGAACTGCCGCCGACCGATGCGCCCGTCTTTCAGGCGTACAACGAAATCCTCGCCTGGGCGGACGACGCGCGCCGCCTGAAGGTGCGCGCCAACGCCGACACGCCGCACGATGCGCAACAGGCGCGCCGCTTCGGCGCCGAGGGCATTGGCCTGTGCCGCACCGAGCACATGTTCTTCGAGGGCGAGCGCATCACGCCGATGCGCGAGATGATCGTGGCCCACGACGAAGCCGGCCGGCGGCGCGCGCTCGACAAGCTGCTTCCCATGCAGCGCGCCGATTTCGAGGGGATCTTCGAGGCCATGGACGGCCTGCCGGTGACCATCCGGTTGCTCGACCCGCCGTTGCACGAGTTCCTGCCGCACGGGGGCGAAGAGGCCAAGCTGCTGGCGCGCACGCTGGGCATTACCCGCCAGGAGCTGACGCACATCGTGGATGGCCTGCGCGAGACCAACCCGATGCTGGGACATCGCGGTTGCCGTCTGGGGATCACCTACCCAGAAATCACCGAGATGCAGGCGCGCGCGATCTTCGAGGCGGCGACCAATGTGAGCAAGCGCGGCGTGACGGTTCATCCCGAGGTGATGGTCCCGCTGGTGGCCGTGTACCAGGAGTTCAGCAACCAGCGGGACATCATCCGGCGCGTGGCGGCCGACGTGGCGCGGGAGTCGGGGATGGAGGTTCCGTATCTGGTGGGCACGATGATCGAGTTGCCGCGCGCCGCGCTGACCGCCACGGAGATCGTGGCCGCCGGCGCGCAGTTCTTCTCGTTCGGCACCAACGACCTGACGCAGACGACGCTGGGGCTCAGCCGGGACGACGCCGGCCGGTTTGTGCCGTTTTACGTGGACAAGGGGATCTTTGCCACCGATCCGTTCCAGGTGCTCGACACGACCGGCGTGGGCAAGCTGATCACGATGGCGGTGACGGATGGGCGCGCCGCACAGGCGGGGCTGAAGGTGGGCATCTGTGGCGAGCACGGCGGCGAGCCGCGTTCCATCGCCTTCTGCCACGCGCAAGGGCTGGATTACGTGAGCTGTTCGCCCTTCCGGGTCCCGATTGCCCGCCTGGCGGCGGCGCACGCGGCGCTGACGTAAGCGCCTGGCCAGATGCCTGGCAGGATGCCTGGCAGGATGCCTGGCAGACCGCCCACCGGACCCTCCGTCCGGTGGGCGGTTTCGTCATGCCGCCGCCCCGAGTCTTGACATATCAGTAGTTCTTGTTACGTTGATGTCATGCCACCCGCCACGATTACTGTCCCCGCATACACCATGTTCGAACGGCACGCCCGGATCTTTCACGCGCTGTCCGACGCGCGCCGGCTGCGCATCATCGACCTGCTGCGCGGCGGGGAGCGCTGCGTCTGCGACCTGCAGGCCGACCTGGACTGCGGCCAGTCGCTGCTTTCCTTTCACCTGAAGGCCCTGCGCGACGGCGGACTGGTGACCGCGCGCAAGGACGGGCGCTGGGCCTACTACGCGCTCTCGGTGGACGGCCTGATGCACGCCGAGCAGGCCCTCAGCGCGCTCGGGCGGCCCAAGTCCATCCTCCGCCGGCTCCCCGTCACCTGTTGCGGCTGACCCGTCCGCCGAGCCCGGTGGTTCGCCATTCTATAATCATCAACTTTTCTTGATTCAGGAGAGTGATCCGATGCCATCCCCCGCTGAACTGCACACCATCGTCCGCGCCAAGTACGCGGCCGCGGCCACCCAGGCCAGCAACGGCGAACGATCCTGCTGCGCCCCCGACTGCTGCAGCGGCGACACGGATCCCATCACGTCGGACCTCTACGAGCAGGCGCAGGTGGCCGGACTCCCCGCCAGCGCGGTGCTCGCCTCGCTCGGGTGCGGCAACCCGACCGCGCTGGCGGAACTGCGCGAAGGCGAGACGGTGCTCGACCTCGGGTCCGGCGGCGGCATCGACGTTCTCCTCTCGGCCCGCCGCGTCGGCCCCACCGGCAAGGCGTACGGGCTGGACATGACCGACGAGATGCTGGCCCTGGCCAACCGCAACAAGGCGGCCGCCGGTGCCACCAACGTCGAGTTCCTCAAGGGACAGATCGAGCACATGCCCCTCCCCGATGCATCCGTCGACGTGATCATCTCGAACTGCGTCATCAACCTGGCGGCCGACAAGCGCGAGGTGCTGCGCGAAGCCTTCCGGGTCTTGCGCCCCGGCGGCCGGTTCGCGGTCTCCGACGTCGTCGTCCGTGGCGCGGTGCCCGACGCGGTGCGCCGTTCGATGGAACTGTGGGTGGGGTGCGTCGCGGGGGCGCTCGAGGAGCAGCAGTTCCTTGCCCTGCTGCGCGAGGTCGGCTTCGTGGACGCGTCCATCGAAGCGACGCGCTTTTACACCGCCGCCGATGCCAGGGAGTTCCTGGTCGCCGCGGGCCTCGACGCCGATACGTTCGCCGCCGACATCGATGGCAAGTTCATCAGCGGCTTCGTCCGCGCCACCAAGCCGCTCGCCGCCTCGTGATTCCCGCCGCGCCACCCACCATCCGGGCTGCACGCCTCCGCCGAGTTTCAGGGGGCGTGCCCGGATTCGGCCGTCGTGATGCGCCGTGCCATGGCGCCGACGCACGTTCAGTTGCCACCACCGCCCCCTGTTTCGCGGTAGATTTCACGGGTACCAATCGTTCGTCATTCGACCTCACCCGGCAGCATCCGGATTCGCAAGGAGCACATATGAATCGCAAGGCAGAAGCGCAGTGGAACGGCGACCTCAAGTCAGGGCACGGGTCGATCGCGGTCGGCAGCAAGGCATTTGCCGGCCCGTACTCTTTCATCAGCCGCTTCGAAGGGAGCGGGGACACCAACCCCGAAGAGCTGCTGGGCGCGGCGCACGCGGGGTGCTTCAGCATGGCGTTGTCGCACGCGCTCGCCCTTGCCGGACACACGCCGACGAGCGTGACGACCACCGCCACAGTGCACTTCAACAAGGTCGAGGCCGGCTTCGCCATCACGGAAATCGCGCTGACGACGCGTGGCGTCGTGCCGGGATTGTCGGCGGCGGAGTTCTTGAAGTTCGCCGAAGACACCAAGACCGGATGCATCGTCTCCAAGGCGCTCTCGGCGGTGCCGATGACGCTCGACGCGCAGCTGGTCGGCTAGCCTCGCGGCGGAGTCCCCGCCTGCTTGGCCGACGGGCCCGCCACACGCGAGTGTGGCGGGCCCGTCGACTTGGTGGTGCGCCAGCAGCTACGGTTGCACGACGCACCCCTCGGCCTTGGCACACTTCGGGTCCACGGGCGCCAGCTTGAGGCGCGCCGCTTCCTTGTTGAACTCCACCAGGTCTGTCTTCCAGACGCGCGCCAGCTTTTCGACCTGAACCTTCAGCTGCCCCGACTGGATGCTGAAGATCTCCGGAATGTTCGACGTCGGCCGCCCGTCGCCCCGGCTGACCACGCCCAGCAGCGACGCGAGCCGGTTGTTGATCTTGATCGGGAAGTTCAGCGGATCCTGCCCGCTCTGGTTCTGCACCTGGTAGACGTCATCCTCGACGTCGGCGGCGTTCGTGGTGAGCTTGTCTCCCGATTCCTTCAACTTCGCATCCGCCGATTTCTTCATGCGGTCGGCCACCTGCGCCTTCACGTTGCGGATGTCGATGACTGCCTGATTGGCCTCGCTGACCTTGTCCCGGATCTTGAGGGCCAGGTCGAACTGCGCCTGCAGGTCGGCGTCGGTGATATCCGAGTGCAACGGATTCCGCTTCACCGTCAGCGGCTGCAGTTGCGTCTTGCCGTCGACGTTCAGGCGCACCGAGTACGTGGCCGGCGGCGCGGCTGGGCCCGCCGTGCTCGCGCCCCACAGGATCATGCCCGGAAAGACCGTGGCGCTGGCGTAATTGAGATCCCACGAAAAGCGGTTCATCCCCGCCACCTTCGGCGGCGGCGCCTGCTGCCCGCCAAAGCGTCCTCCCCCGCCAGCGCCCGCGGCCGGACGCGGAGCGCCGGTATCGGGAGCGAAGGTCCGGATCACATTCCCCTTGGCGTCGAGGATGTCGATGATCACCGACTTGGCCGGCTGCTTCAGCCAGTAGTTGATGGTCGCCCCCATCCCCGAGCGGTACGCCACGGGCGGCGCGAAGAGCCACGGGTCGGCCGACGCCGACACAGCCGGCGTGACCTGGCGCAGCGGCCCCACGTTGTCGAGCACCCAGAAGCCGCGGCCGTGCGTGGAAATCACCAGCTCGTTGTCCTTCACCAGCAGGTCCGAGACCGGCACGTCGGGAAGGTTCAGCGAGAGCGATTCCCAGCGCGCGCCGTCGTCGTACGACACATAGACCCCGTGCTGCGCGGCGGCGTAGAGCAGCCCCTTCCGCATCGGATCCTCGCGCACGGTGTGCACATAGTCGTCGGCGCGAATGCCGGTGACGATCTTCGTCCACGTCTTGCCGAAGTCGGTCGTGCGGAAGATGTAGGGCGCCTTGTCGTCCATCAGCGGACGTCGCACGGAGACGTACGCGGCACCCGGATTGAACGAGGAGGCGTCGATCTGGCTGACGCGCCCGAAGTCCGGCATCTCCTTGGGCGTCACATTCGCCCACGTCTTGCCGCCGTCGCGCGTGACGTGCACGAGCCCGTCATCCGATCCGGTCCAGATGATGTTGACGTCCTTCTTGCCCGGTCCGACGGCGAAGATCACCGCGTACACTTCCGGTCCGTTCATGTCGCCGGTGATCGGCCCGCCTGAATGTCCCATGGTCTTGGGGTCGTGGCGCGTCAGGTCGCCGCTGAGGGCGATCCACGTCTTGCCGCCATCAGGCGTCTTCCACAGGCGCTGCGACGACGCGTACAGGACCTTCGGATCGGCCGGCGAGAAGATGATGGGGTAGGTCCACTGCCAGCGCTCACGGATCTCGTTGGACGGCTCGCCGGAGTACATCCAGGGATACGGGTTCACTTCGCGGCTCTGTCCGGTACGGCGATTGAACCGGTCCAGGAAGCCACCGTTGTTGGTGCCGGCAAAATAGACATCAGGATCCTTGGGGTCCGGGGCCATGTAGCCCGGCTCGCCACCGCCCGCCACGTACCAGACAGGCGCGGCCGGCGCCGCCCCACCGCCGCCGCCACGAGCGCCACGACCACCACCAGCCAGATTCCAGTTGAACGGAATGCACAGCGTGCTGTTGTCCTGTTGCGACCCGCACAGGTGATACGGGATGTGCGCGGTCGTTGCGATGCGGTAAAACTGTTCGGTCGGGAAGTCCTGGTCGGTCCATCGCGTGCCGCCGTTGGCGCTCACCGCACCGCCGCCATCGTTGCCGATCACCAGGTGCTGGGCGTTGTCGCCGTCGATCCACAGGTCGTGGAAGTCGCCGTGCGTGCCGTCGCCCACCGAGACCATCGTCTTGCCGGCATCGTCGGACCGGAACGCACTCGTGTTCAGCATGTACACCACGTCAGCGCTCTTGCTGTCGGCCAGCACGTGCGTGTAGTAGAACGCGCGCTGACGCACGTTCCGGGTGTCGGTCTGCAGCGTCCACGTGGCGCCGGCATCATCCGACTTGAACAAGCCGCCCTTGGCGTTCTCCACCAGCGCGTACACGCGCTTGCCGTCCACCGGCGACACCGACACGCCGATGCGCCCCACCAGCCCACTCGGCAGGCCGGCGTTGCGCGTGATCTCCGTCCACGTCTCGCCGCCGTCGGTGCTCTTGAACAGGCCGCTCCCCGCCCCGCCCGACGACATCGTGAATTCCTTGCGGTACGCTTCCCACATCGCGGCGTAGAGCACATCGGGATTGCTGTGATCCATGCTGAGGTCGATGGCCGCGGTGGAGTCGTTGCGGAACAGCACCCGGCGCCAGTTCTTGCCGCCATCGGTGCTCTTGTAGACGCCGCGTTCGGCGTTGGGCGCCGAGTGCTTGCCGAACGCCGCGACGAAGATGATGTCGGGGTTGGTCGGGTGAATGCGGATCTTCGAGATGTTCTCGGACTTCTCGAAGCCGATGTGCGTCCAGGTCTTGCCGGCATCGGACGACTTGTAGACGCCGTCGCCCGCCATGATGTTGCCGCGGATGCAGCTCTCGCCCATCCCGATGACGACGATGTCCGGGTTGCTCTCCGACACGGCCACGGCGCCCACCGAGGAAGACCGGACCTGCCCGTCGGTCACCGGCGCCCACGTCTCGCCCCCGTCGGTCGTCTTCCACAGCCCGCCACCGACAGCGCCGAAGTAGGCCTCTTTCGGCCGTCCCTTCACGCCGCTGACGGCGATGGAGCGGCCGCCGCGATCGGGGCCGACGTTCCGCCATTTATAGGTCTTGAGCAGCGCCGAGTCGGCCGCCGCGCGCGGCAGGCCCGCGCCGGGTTCGCGGGCGTCGAGCGCGCGCTGGCCGAGGCTGGCGCCCGTGAGGACGACTACGGTGGCGAACATGCCCGGCAGGGCGAACGACCGGCGAACTCGATGCATTCCTGTTTCCTCGTGGTGGGGTCAACGGCGAACACGTCGCATAAGAGACGCCGTGCGCCGTGCAAACGTTGCCTGCTGTCCCCGCCCCCTGCAACCACCGCTCCGGCATCGCATTGTCGCCGCCAGCGGCCGGCGGTCGAGGGCCGGCCCATTTCGCCGGCGCCCTGCATCGTGTAGAATCGAGGGGACGGCGGCCTGCCGCCCCACTCCGGAGCCCTGGTGCAACTGGAAATCATCGCACTCAACCTGCTGTACGCGGTCGCTGGCGTCGTGATCATGTTCGTGAGCTACCGCGCCATCGACCTGCTCACGCCGCAAGTGAACTTTCCCGAGGAGCTGAAACGGGGCAACGTGGCGGTGGCCATCTTCGTGGCGGCGATCTTCATTTCCATCGCCATGATCATTGGGCGCGCGCTGAACTGACCCGCGTGCATCTGCTCCGGCTGGTCCCTGCCCTCGCGCTCGTGGCGTCCGCGCTGCTCGCGCAGGACGCGCCGCCTGCGGCGCCGTCCGCGACCCCGTCTGCCGCGGCGCGGCGTTTGGCCGAGCGCAATGCCAGCCGCTACGACGACACGTTCAAGCGTTACAGCAAACGCTACTTCGGGCCCGGCTTCGACTGGCGCTACTTCAAGGCCCAGGGGATGGCCGAGAGCGGGCTCGATCCAACCGCCACCAGCTGGGTGGGCGCGCGTGGCGTGATGCAGTTGATGCCGTCGACCTACCAGCAGATCCAGTCGCGCCGGCCGGAGTTTGGCGCCATCGACGATGCCGAGTGGAACATCGCCGCCGGGATCATGCATGATCGCTATCTGTGGAAGTTGTGGTCCCCAACCATCGGCGAAGCCGAGCGGCACGCGTTCATGTTCGCCAGTTACAATGCGGGCGAAGGGACCATTGCCCGCGCGCGCACTGCCGCGCAGGCGCAGGCCAGCGACGCGACCGCGTGGGCGCACATCGAGCTGGTCGCGCCCTCCGTGCCGCGCTGGCGGTACCGCGAGACGCTGGGGTACGTGCGCAAGATCGACCGGTACTACACCGGGTTCGGCAGGATCCGATGACGCCGGACGCCCCGACGCGGGCTACCTCGTGCGGCGGCTCCGCGGCTGACGAGTCCCTTCCGAGTTGACCCTGCAGCGCTGTAGTTTTTTTGTTGCTGTGTACCATGCCTTGGCGCGGTCGGGCGAGGTGGTGAGGGCACGACACGTCGCCCCCCACCCTGACCTTCCGATACGCACCACTCCCCCCTTCAGCCCTAGTGGACACCATGCGCGCATCGCTTCGGAATACTGGCACCTTGGCCCTCCTGTTTGCCCTGTACGCCGCCCCCGCGCAGGCCCAAATCGGCGGCTTCATCAAGCGGGCGGCTCAGAAGGCGGTGGAGGGGAAGGTCCAGGAGAAGGTGGAGGACGCCACCCCCGTCAAGCCGCTCTCCGGTGATCCCGTCACCGAGGCGGCGCTCAATGGCTTGCTCAAGGGACTGTCGCTCGAGCTGGAGACGCAGGAGCGCACCAAGCAGATGGCGACCGCCATCGATGCCAAGGAGAAGGAGGTCAACGACGCCGAGAACGCGGCGGGCAATGAACCCAGCGCATGGGAGGATGCGAACCGCAATGTGGGGAACTGCATCAGCAACTCCCTGGACAAGAGCAGCGCCATCCACGAAAAGGAGATGCCCGGCAGGGTCCTCCAGCTCACGGCGCCCGGCAAGGACAATACGGCCCTGATGAACAAGATTCAGTCCATAAGCAAGAAGATGAGCGAGGCGCAGACCAAGGGCGACATGGACGGCTACGTGAAGGCGATGGGGGAGTACATGAAGCTGCTGGGCTTTGACGTGCAAAAGGACTCGCTGGTCGCCTTCGCCGCCTGTGGCCGCCCGCCCGCCAAGCCGGCCTCCTTGGTCAAGCTCGAACGACTGAAGGCCGAAGTCGACACACTGAATGAGCGCCGCCGCGCTGCCGAAACCGAGAGTGAGGCGCGCTCGGCCAAGGCCGCCGGCATGCCGGCCGACCAGTACGCCCTGGCTCGCGAGCGCCTGTGGGCGTGGAGTGACGCGCGCCGGCAGAAGAAGACCCCACGCGCCATCACCAAGGAAGAAGACGTGCTGTTCTCGACGCGTGCCGCAGACATCAAGCGCGTAGAGAGCTTGCTGCGGTGATGCCCGCCCTGCTGCTCGGCCGCCTCACGCTGATAGCCGCGTGCCTGGGGCCGGCAGATGGGGCTCGGGTCACGCTGCCGCCCTCTCGGCTCGCTGTGCGTGACGGCACGGCTTGGACGGAGTGGTGGAACAGCACCGCCGCTCCGCATCGCTACGCCAGCGCCACCCCGGCGTTGGCGCCTCGCGTCTCGTGGAAGGCTGGCGCAGCCGGCTCCACCTGGGGTGAACTCGAACTCTCCGGAGTCGGCGAGGCGTGGCGGACCCGTGTCATTGTCGTTCGCCTCGATCCGCGGCGCGTGCGCCTGGCGCTCGACACCGCGTTCGTCGAGGGAAGCGCGGCCTGGTCACTCGACCGCGTGGCCGGAGCAAATACCGGCAGAGGAGCGGGCGTGGTGGCGGCGTTCAATGCCGGCCAGTTCGGTCGGTCGCTCCCGTGGGGCTGGGTGCAGCTGAACGGTGCGCGGTTCCTGCGCCCCTCCATCGCGCCCCTCGTGTCCACGTTCACTGTCGCTGCGGGCGGCGCCGTGCAACTGGTGCATGGCACCCTGCCGGACACAGCCGGTGTGCAGTGGGCCTTCCAGTCGTATCCGACGCTGCTCAATGCCGGCGATGTGCCGCTGCCACTGCGTCAGGCCGACTGCGGCGTGGACGTGGCGCACCGCGATGCCCGGTTGGCCCTGGGACTCGACGCCGAGGGGCGGCTGCTGATCGCCATGACGCGGTTCGA
Source organism: Gemmatimonadota bacterium (assembly GCA_947504615.1). Classification (GTDB taxonomy): domain Bacteria; phylum Gemmatimonadota; class Gemmatimonadetes; order Gemmatimonadales; family Gemmatimonadaceae; genus PNKL01. The sequence goes on from CANNKR010000059.1 coordinate 9,783, forward strand.
TGGCATGGGCACCGCGTTCGACCGCGCCCCGTTCGGCCTCACGACGCCGGAAATGGCCGCCGTGATGGGCGCGTTGGGGGCCTCAGACGCCGTGCTGCTCGACGGCGGGATCTCGGCGCAGCTGCTGTTGCGCGATGCGGCCGGCAAGGCGCACCAGTGGCCGGGCGTGCGGAAGGTGCCGCTCGCCCTGGTGGCATACCAGCGCCCACGAGCAGCGTCTACGGCGCCTTGAACCGCAGGACGTGGCCGCGCGTGACGCTGTCGCCCGCGGTGACCTTGGCCGTGCTGAATTTCTCCAGCACCTTGTCGATGACGATGGTGCCCACCTGACGCTCGGGGGCACCCAGCGCCTTGCCCGTTTCGGGATCGATGAGTGCCGGCTGCTGTTCGTACACCAGCAGGGCGAGCCCGGGCTTCATCCCGTCCACCGCGGTGGCGTTCACATACACCACCCCATCGCGCACGTCGATCACCCGCCCCGTCCACGCGATCTTCGGCATCCCGACCATCAGCGCCTTGACGGCACTGGCGAGTGCGTCACGCGACGCCTCACCCAGCGGTGTCGACGTGCTGCCGCCGCCGCCCCACGACTTGTCGCCCTTCGTGAGGTCGGCTGCCACGCCGGTCTGGCTCGCCTTGCCCTCGCCCTTCGCCGAGAAGATCAGCTCGCTGGTGGACGGATCGACGAGGCGCAGGTCGATGACGACCTGGGCCGTCACCCGTTCCGTAGTAACGGTGAGCCCCTTGAGCACATTGGCCATCTTGCCGCCAATAGACGACTTGGCGTACGCAAAACCCGTAATGTCCCCGGTGATCATCAACTGGGCGCCGAGAATCGCACCCGTCTTCGCGCCGGTTTCCTTTGTGGTCTTTCCGGCGGCGGCGAGCGCCTGCTCCTGATCGATCTGGACCATGGCCGCCCGCTCGAGGACCGTGAAACGCCCGGTCTTGATGAGTACGGTGCCCAGCATCTCGGTAAGGCCGCGGGCGAACTCCGCCGGCGCCGGTAGCGCGATCGTGGTCGTCGTCTGCACGCCCGGCATGCCGCCGCCAAGGCCCGACGTGGCCTGCTGCATCTTGAGCGCCGAACCAGAGAGGTCCATCACGGCGACGCGAAGTTTCTGCGTGGCCGACGGCTGGGCGAATGCCTGTGTGGAGCCGATGGCCACCACCAGCGCGAGCGCGGTCCGCAAGTGTCTCATGAGGGGCACGGTAGAGAGGGAGGCGCGACGACGGGCACAACCTCGCAACAGCCGTCGGCCGCGGTGCCGATGCCGTGCGACGCCGGGATACGGCGACCAACGTGGGACAAGATCGGACATCTCGAACGGGTGCGCAATGGGAGCCGCTGGGCGGGAAACCTCATCGCACGCCCACCGATTGCGGTGACTGGCATTTGCGTCCAGTTTTGTCGAGCCGCAGGAAGTGCTCCCCCACCACATCCGGAGAAATCACGTGACCTCGCCCAACACCACGCCCGGCGGCGGCGCCACCGCCACCGGCCTCACCCAGAACATGGCCGGCGCCCTCGCCTACCTGCTGGGACCGATCACCGGCATCATCCTGCTGGTGGTCGAGAAAGAGAATCGCTTCGTGCGCTTCCATGCCATGCAGTCCACCATTCTGAGCATCGGGTGGATCATCATCTCCTACGGACTCCGGCTGTTCCTGTATGTGCCCTTGCTGGGATGGATCGTCGGCATCCTGACGGGCCTCGTGCTGACGCTCGGCGGTTTCATTCTGTGGGTGCTGCTGATGTGGAAGGCATTCCAGGGCGAGGAATGGGAGCTTCCGGTCGTCGGCGAGTTTGCGCGCAAGCAACTGGGCGGCACGGCGTAGTCGGCTTCACGCCGCGCGCTCGGCGGTCACGGAAAACACCAGCGGGCCGCGCAAACTGCGCGGCCCGCTGTTTACATGGATCGGTCAGAGCCGCGCCAGCGTCGCCTTGGCCACGGTGGTGAGGTTCGCAAGCGCAGCGTCGGTGTTCAACCCCGCCGCCGACGCGCTGAAGATGAGCCACAGGCGTTTGCCCTTCAGCACATTGAGCTGAATGATCGGTCGCTTGGCGCTGCCCAGATTCACCCAGTAGGCCGCATCGCCGAGCCCCTTCACATCGACGGGCGTCGCCTTGAGCGTGACCGCGCCGTTCTTGGCGGTGGCTACGCTGATCCCCGACTTGTCATCGGCGGCGCGCCGGGCCAGGAGTCCAACGGTCAGCAGGTCGCGCAGCCCTGAGCCGCGCGACGTATACGTGCAGTTGGCCACGGCGGCGTACTTGGCGGTGCCGGCGAAGTTGCCCGGCCCCTTCTCCCCTGCCCCGAAGACGCGTGGCGCGAAGGCCGTGTCCACGTCGGCCTTCAACAGCATGGTGCAGGCATCGAGCGGACCGTTTGCCTGCGCCGCGGTGCGGGCCCCGTGGCCCACTGGCACGGCCGAGCCGGATGCTCCCACTGCCGCTCCTGATAAAGCCAGGCAAACCGCAACCACAGGGACCAACGAGAGCGCGCGTCGAATCACGGAGATACTCCTGCAACGAGGGAAAATGGTCGTTGGAAGATGGGCGGCGCCTCAGCCGACGGCAATGCGTCGTTACCTGCCTTTCGAGCGTAGCAGGTCTACTAGGGGCAGACCCGGAGCTTCAGCACCGCCGGCACGCTCTTCAGTGCTCCATCCGTCACCACCAGCGTGACGTCCAGGGGGTGCGCGCCGGACATCACCCCTTGGACGATGGCGCACGACTCGATGGACCGTGTGTACTTGTGACTGACCGTCGCACCGGTGGCCGTGCCGCCGTCGCCGAAGTTCCAGAGGTACGTGAGCCTTCGCCCGGCCGGCGCCGACGTCGATCCCGTGCCGTCGAACTGCGCGAGCGTGTCTACCTTGATCATCGTCGGACCCCTGATGACCGCGGTCGGGGCCGTCAGCGTGGGACCCATTTTGGCCTGCGCCGCCGTGGCCGTCTTCGGCACGAGTGTATCACCCTTCTTGGTCTGCGCACCTAGCGGGGAACCCGCGGCGAACGCGCACGCCGTGACAAGACCGGCCAACGCCACTTCGAACCGAGCGACGCGAAACATTGGTGCCTCCTTGAAGTCCGGGAGCTGCTTCGGGATTGAGTGGCGTTGGACTGGGGGGGGCTGCCACTCAGGGTTTCAGGTAGTACAGGCCCAGGTTGACGAGGGAAGCTTCCATCGTCCCTCCCACCACCTTGGCGAACAGGGACAACCACTGTTGCGGGGTCTGCCGGTAGACCGGGTCGGACGCGCAGTCCGCCGGCACCGGTGTGGTGTTGGCCGGATTGCCGATAGTGAACACGATGCGGTTCGCCGTGTGCTCGACCACGCGGAGCACCCTGTCGCAGCGATCATTTGCCGCCCCGCTCTGGAGGCTCGCGGCGCTAAGCCTGTAGGTGAGCCCGATGGTCGTCGGTGGGAGGAGGTTCAATCCCTCAATGGTGTGGTTCGTGCGCAACGCGAGGGGCATGGTCGGCATCCTGGTGATGACAGGACCACCGAAGATCGCCAGCGGCGCAGAACAACTGGAGTTGCCGCCGAGCGTCACGCAGACCGGACCAGTCGAAGCGTTCAGTGGAAGCCGAAGGCCGGCGGCCACCGCCGTCTTCCCGGAGTAATCAGTGATGCTCATCGCCCCGACCTTGAAATCGGCCCACTCCAGATTCATTCCCTCCACGTAGGCAAGTGCGTCGACCGTTTGCGTATTGGCCGTCGGCAGCATCACGAACGGAGTGGGGGCACCAAACAGTTTGCCGTACACGCGGCTGATTCGCGCGACCGGTGGCTTCCACGTCAGCGATGGTCCCAGGACCCACCGGTTCACGCCGGTGAGCTTGACGGTGAGCGCACCGCTCACCGACGAGGGGTAGACCGGGAAGGCGGCCGGGAAGTCCGTGATCCCCGCCGGCGTGCTGCAACTCGCCCGGCCGTTGCATGCGCGCGCGGTCGTGTCGACCTCGCCGGCCTGAAACGTGATACGGTCACCCGCGGGGGAGACCACGGGATTGACCGTCATCAACCAGTTCGGGCCGATACGAACGAACTTCCCGGCAATCTGCCTGATTTGACCGAGTTGCCCCACGCCAGTCACCGGGAACGGAGAGTAGAAGTCGTCGAAGAACGCGTCGAAGAGGCTTGTACCGCAGATGGTGACCATATCCCCTTGGGCGAACGTCGACGGGACCACGCGTGTGACATACGGCGTCGGGTCGTAGACGCGGTACGCGCTCTCGAGCGTGCGCGGCTGTCCGTTCGTGTTGTATACGACCAGCGGACTGGCATCCGCGGCATCGGTGACCTTGAACCGGATTTCCGATGCCGACTGTGCCGTCGGTGTCAGCGGGAAGCCTCCGAGCAGAGCGACAAGCTGCCCTGGCACGAGACCGCGCCCCTGGACGATCAGTTCTCCCCCCATCGGAATCCGGCCGCGAGGCTTCCAGTCGGTGACATCCGGCACAGGGCCGGTGCCGGAGCCCGGGTACATGTTGGCGCCGCGGGCGACGCCCAACTTCCCTCCATCGATCGCGGCACCTGCGGCGGCGCGGCCGCCGACCGGAGCCGCCGCCGGCGTCACCATCCGACGGGCCGCCGCTTTCGGCGCACTCGCCCCCGCACACACATCCTGCGCACCGATCGTACGCGACACCAGCATCGCAGCAAACACCACCGCATTCGCGCATCGCATCATGGCACCTCGTTGTCGTGGATCGTGGTGTACGGATCCCTCAGGCCTCTACCTGCACGCCACTACGGCCGTTTGCGCACGGGCACATCGAACTTCGTCACCGGGGGCACGTACGCGACGGAGGCGCGCGCGCCGAGCGTCCCCGCTCCAGAAACGGCGGCCACACGGTACATCCCCGCCAGCGTCTGCCCCTTGTCGTAGAAGCTGTTGGCGTCCCCTCTCGGCAGGTTACCTATCAGCGTGTCCGGCGACGACGCGCTCGGTCCGCGATACAGCCAATACCCCGTCGCGTTGCGGACCACGTCCCAGTGCAGCTGCACCCCGCCTTTGGCCGGCACGGCGGTGAAGTTCGCCGGCGCCGGCAGTCCCAATGGCACCGAGTCGGCGCGCGCCTTGCCCTGCGCATGCACCGCGGGAACGACGAGACCGAAGACCAAGACCATCGCGAATAGAGGCAACACCCGACGGCGTAGGGACATACGCGAACCTCGGTGGCGAAGGGGGGATCGCAACTGAGGCGGAGTGCCCCGGCGGCGGGGGGAGACGGTCGTATGCCAAACGCTGC
>CANNKR010000060.1 GCA_947504615.1 Gemmatimonadota bacterium
CGGCCTCTCGCTTCTTGTAGCACGCGTCGACCCCGCCGGTGAGCGCCTTCAGTGCCCCGTTCACACTCAGGTCGCAGACGTCGCGCCGGTGCGTGGCCGCATCGGTCCCCGCTGGCGGGGGCTGCAGCAGCAGCAGCTCGAAGACCGAGATGCCGCCGCGGGCGGCGATCACATTCAGGGATTCCCCGTGACACCGGACGAGCGTGGCGGTGTGTGCGGCCACGAGGTCCCGCGGGACGGTGACGCCCTCGCGCAACGGGAAGGTCGTGGGATCGATGGCTGCCATGGAGAAGTGCGTGCGTCGCGGGGAGATGGCTCGGGGCGTGAACGCGACCCGTATGGACGAAGTATCGTCCGCAGGCGCGGGGAGTTGTACCCCGCGCGGGCAGCGCTTGCTACGCGGGAACGATCGGTGCCAGCCCGACGCGGAAACACGACCCGACACCCAGTTCGCTTTTCAGGGTGAGCGTCATGCCCATCAGCTCGCAAAGCTGGCGCGAGATGGCCAGGCCAAGGCCTGCGCCGTTGTTGGCTCGCGACAGGCCGGAGTGCACCTGCTCAAACGCGCCGAACACCCGTTCGATCGCCTCGTCGGGAATCCCGATACCGGTGTCGCGCACCAGAATCGCCAGGGGGGTGGCGCCGTCGGCGGCCCATTCCAGCCGCACCTCCACACTGCCGGTGGCCGACGTGAACTTCATGGCGTTGCTCAGCAGGTTGATGAGCACCTGCCGCAGCCGCAACGGATCGGCACGTATCACGTGCGGCCGTTCCGGCACTTCCACCAGCAGGTTCAGCCGGCGTTCGCTGGCATCGCCGTCGAACATGCCGCGCACAGCGGTTAGCAACGCACTGAGCTCAACATCCGCAATGGCGAGCGCCATGCGCCCGTTCTCGATGCGGCTGACGTCGAGCAGGTCGCCGATGAGATCCAACAGATGCCGTCCCTGACCGGCGATCTCGCCGAGCGCTGCGTGCTGTTGCGCGCGCATCGTGCCGAGGATGCCCTCGTCCAGCATTTCCGCCTGCCCGAGGATCACGTTCAGCGGCGTGCGGAGTTCGTGGCTCATGTTGGAGAGGAACGCGGACTTGGCGGCGCTCGCCGCCTCGGCGCGTTCCAGGGCTTCGACGAGGGATGCGGTGCGTTCGGCGACCTGCTGGTCGAGGGTAATCACACTATCGGAGAGGGCGCTGACCGCCTCTCGGGCGCGCGCGTCCGATTCCATGAGCGCGCGTTGCATCTGCAGGACCTCGATGGGCTGCCCCTCTTCGTCCGGCGCCATCACGGGTGCCGGCGCATCACCCGAAGGCAGCAAATCCCGGTTGCGGATGAACTCGCTCATCGTGCGCAGCGGTCGAGTGACGGCGTTGGTCCACAAGCGCAACGTAAGCAGGACGACGATCAGGCTGGCCACCGAAAGCAGCACGGCGACGGTGCCCATCTCGTTCGCCGTGTGCATGGCGACCGTCGTGGGCGTTTCGGTGAGCACGGTCCAACCGTACGCGGTGGTCGCCGTGCTGCCCATGTACCTACCGTTCCGTGGCACTCCGCTGACTGCGGGATGGCGCCAGTCATCGCGGTTCTTCGTGACGATGTGCGCCGCAGCCAGTGGCGTCAGTAACTGGTGTCGGGCCGGGTCGCCGGAATAGAGGATACGACCGCGGGCGTCGACTACCGTCACTCCGGGTATTTCGGTGCCAATGAAGGCGGCGTCGAGTCGCAACGCCCGCAGCGTGCTGTCTTCTTGACGGACCCATCCGCGCCCGCTGACTGTACTGTGCGACGAATCCCCAAAGAGCGCAGCGAGCTCTCTCGTGGTGTGCCCGCGTTCGAACAGGAACAGGTCGAGTCGGCTGGCTACCTGGATAACGTCCCGATCGTTCTCGGCCATCGCTTCGGCGCGCTCGGTGCGCGCGGAGAAGCCGGCAACCGAGAGGACGCGCAGCAGCGTCATGAGGGCCACGAAACCAAAGAGCTGCCGGCCGAGGCGTTCCTTGGCGCGCATCGGGACGGTCGTCTGCCCCAACAGGTCGCGCGTCGCCAGGGCAATGAGGCCGGCAAAGAGGATGTTGTAGCCGGCGGCGGCGAGCTGAAAGGCGATGCTCGCGGCGCCGAACCACAGCGAACTGTCGCTGGCCAGGTGAATGACACCGAGCGCGGGCGCGCCCACGCAGGCCCAGAACAGGAGGTCGCCCATGAAGGGGGACCGGCCGCGCACCATCAAGGCACCCACCGTGGCGGCTTCGGCGACCAGCACCCAGGCGACGAGTCCACCGTTCGGGTCCATCAGGGCCGTCAGGTTGGCGATGCCCGACGCGACGAGGCCCGCCGCCGGCCCCGCGATGAGGGCGGCGATCAGGGCGGGGATCTGCCCGAGCTGCAGGTGAAGGCCGCCGCTCACGAACAGCGGCGACTGGTTGATCGCCCAGCCCAAGGCACCCAGCGCGAGCGCCAGGAAAGCGTGGATCGTCCGGCGGCGGCGGATCTTGTTCATTTCAGGGAAATAGCCGCGCAACTACCGGGCCACCGCACCGGAGCACTGCCGCCAGAGGCGAACACGATGCAGCGTGCGCTACGAGGGGAGGACAGATGTTCACCACGGGAACATTTTGTCCGTACCGAGAGATATTCTGTCCACCGCACGCGCCCGTGGCGGCCGGTCGTAAACGGGGCGGCCTCAGGGCGTATCTCGTACATTATCGCTCGTCATTCGTGCCCTCTGACCCACGGGGAATCATGCGACTCCGCTCTCTGGTCGTGCTGCCGCTCGCGCTCCTGCTCTCCGGTGCGTGCGCGTCGGCGACGTCGCGGCCGGTGGTCGCGTCCGTGCCCATCGACCTGGGTGGTTTGCAACGCTATGCACGAGCCAACGCCGCGCTTGCGGCCCCGAGTGCCGGCGAGCAGCGGGTGGTCTTCTACGGCAACTCGATCACCGATGCGTGGGCCCGGTACTTTCCGTCGATGTTCCCAGACAAGCCCTACGTCGGGCGCGGGATCAGTGGCCAGACGACGCCCCAAATGCTCGTACGGTTCCATCAGGACGTGGTCGCGCTGCGCCCCGCCGTGGTCGTGATCCTGGCCGGCACCAACGACATTGCCGGCAACACAGGGCCCTCGACGCTGGAAATGATCGAGGACAACCTGAGCGCGATGACCGAGATCGCCCGGCAACACCATATCCGCGTGGTGCTGTCCTCGGTGCTGCCGGTGTTCGATTACCCGTGGAAACCAGGGCTCGAACCGGCGCCAAAGATCATCGCGCTGAACGCGTGGATGCGGCAGTACGCGCGCGAAGTCGGCGAGACCTACCTGGACTACCACACCGCGATGGCCGATGCGCGCGGCGGCCTGCCGGTGGCGACGTCGTCCGATGGCGTGCACCCGAACGCGGCGGGCTACGCGATCATGGCGCCACTCGCCGAAGCGGCCATCGCCCGGGCGCTCGCCCTGCGCTGAGTGCGTGCCGCAGGTGCGCCGCGGGTGCGACTGGCGCGCGCGCGGCGTTCGCGGCAGGTTCTGCTCCGACCGTCCACCCCCTCCGGAAGCCGCCACCATGCCCTCATTGTCCCGTCGCGAACTACTGGAGGCCGCCGCCGCTGCCGCTGCAGCCGCCGGTGTCCTGAGTTTGACGGGATGCCGCAAGGCGCCCGACGATGCGCCCGTGGTGCTCGGATCGCCGTTCGACACCCTGCGCCTGCTGCGCGACTCGGTGCGCCGCTCCGACGATCACCTGACCGTGGCCGCGCGCGCGCTCGTGGCGCGCAAGGACGCCAAGGCGCTGCACGAGTTCGTGCGCGACGAGATCCGCACGCTCCCCGACGACGACACGGGATTTTCTTCGCCGGAACGCGCGATGCGCTGGGGCACCCGTGCGGCGCTGCGCTACGGCGCGGGGACGCCGCGCGAAAAAGCCGAACTGCTGGCGGAGCTGTATCGCGAGGCGGGGTTCGACGCGGTGGTCGTGGTAGGGCGCGTGGCGCTGGCCGACGGCGATCCGCTGGTGCTGCTGCGCGACGGCCATCGCGCGGCGTTCACCCCCTCATTTACGCGCACCGAAAAATCGGCGCTCAGTGCGTCGCTCCGCACGTCGCCGCCGGCGCCACCTGCGGTGTCGGTGGATCCGAATGATCGTGGCGCCAAGGCACTCGCCGCGCAGCTGGCGTCGCTGGCCGGCGACGCGATGGGCAAGGCATCGCCCGCCTCGACGCGTCGTTCCATCGAGTTGCCGCTGGTGCGCGTGCGCACCCCCGCGGGGGAGCAGCTGGCCAACCCCAACGTGCCCGGCGCAGCGTTCGACGCGCCGCAGCTGATCGGCAAGCCCTCGGCGGCGCCCGCGCCGTCGCAAACAGTCCCGGTGCGCATCGCCATCCTGATGGCGCGCGCTTCGGCGCCCACCGAGATGGTGGAACTGGTGAGCGCCGAGTGGCGCGCCGACGAACTGGCGGGTCGGCAGGTGATCATCGGCTTCCCGCCGCCGGTGTCGGCGGAGCGCCTGCTGACGATGCGCATTGATGAAGTGCGCGCGGTGGTGCCGATGCTTGCCCTGCGCAGCGCCGGCGCTCCCGCCACGGCGCAAGACACCAAAACCGGCCGCGCGTTCACGCTGGCCGGTGATGTCATCGATGTGGGGAGCGATGGTGCGGTGCGCATCAACGACGAGCCGGTGGCCGATGCATCGGGCGACGCGTCGCTGGTGGCGCGCGTGGCAAAGCTCGAGGTGCGCGCAAGGAGTGTGGGGTTCCCGATGGTCGCGCTGGCCGTGACGGCGCGCGATGCCTCGGGCGCCGTGGTGGATGGCCTGCCGGGGAGCGCCTTTCAGGTGAAGGACGAGGTGCCGGTGGTGGCGTCGCTGTCGCGCAATCGCCGCGCCCCGCGCGTGCTGCTGCTGCTCGATGGATCGCGCAGCCTTCCTGCCGATTTCCGCGATCGCGGCGCCGTGCAGTTCTCGCGCCTGCTTGCCGAACGTCTGCTCGCGGATGATCCGACCATTCGCCTGCGGGTGCGGGCGGTGGGTGAGAGCCCGCTGGCCGAGCCCTGGCTCACCAGTGCGGCAGAGGTGGAAGCATCGGCGCGCCGTCATCTGCCCAAGTCGTTCGAGTCGGGGCTGTGGAAGACGCTGTCGCAGGCGCGCACCGCGGCTGACCCCACGGTGGTGGTGCTCGTCACCGACGGCAAGGCCGACGACAAGCCGCGTGCGGAGTACTTGTCGAGCATCGCCGGGGGGCCGCCGGCGGTGGTGATCGGCGTAGGCAGTGCCGACATGACACTGATCGCTGCGCTCGCCAAGGCCTCCGACGGCGAGACGGCCACGGCAGCGAATCCCGAGGCCGCGGTGCGCGCGATCCTGCGCATTGTGTCGGCGCGCACGGCAGCCGCGCACCGGCTGAGCTACACCGCCCCCGCCGATGCCACGGGCGAGCGGACCGTGCGCGTGGAACTGGCCGGACGCAGCATTGCCGCCACCGCCACCTACACGGTGCCCGCGAAAGCCGACCGCGTGGCGCCCGATGCACTCTCCGGGTTGTATGTCCGCGTGGAGATGGGGAACGAGCGGTGCGTGCGGCCGCTGGTGGAAGGCGCGGCCGACGAAGTGGAGGCGGCGTTCTTTGGCACGGCGTTGCTGTCGTTCGAGGGTGACGCCCCCACGCCCTCGGCGTGGATCGACGACGTGCTCACCGGGATGATCGCGCAGGAACCGCTGCTGCGCGCGATCGCCAAGAAGAACCACGCGGTCGTGGTGACCGAACTCGGCAAGGCGCCGTACGGCGTCGCCCCCGAGGTCTTTGCGTTCTTTCCGCAGTATCGGCGCTCGGGCGACGATGCCACGGTGACCTGCGCGCAGGGGCTCAGCGCAGTGCTCACGACGCAGCGCCGGCGGCCCAACCGCCCCGGCCTGCGCCGCGTGGACGTGCTCCCCTTGTTGCGCGTGGCGACCGTCGGGGGCGACGCGCGTGAGTGTGTGCAGCGCACGCTGGAACGCACCGCGCGCGTGGCGCTCACGGAACAGGCGCGCTACACCACGTCCACCGGATCGCTGCTGGCCGGCAAGACGCTCGTGGCCGTGCCGGCGGGACGTCAGGTGGGGAGCGTGCTCAAGGGGGTAGACGCGGTGGCGCTCGGGGCGCTCGCACGCGTGGCCGATGATCCGGTGTGGCGGGCGCGGGTGCGCTTCGTCGCGGCCGATGCCTCCACCGCAGCGTTCTGGGCGATGACGCCGCGCAACGGCACGCTCATTGGCGTGCTGGGTGATGGCAGCGGCGGCGGCGAGGTGGCAGAGATCAACGCGGTCTTCCAGCGCGCGACCAACATCCTCAACGCCGTCGGGTTCGCCGCGTCATTGTTGGGCGGCAGCTTCGGTTTTGGTGCGTGGCTATCGCTGGAACAGACCAAGCTGACCAAGCTCAATGCGGCCACGCTCACCCTGGCCACGCTCGAAGTGCAGCCCGGCGACCCGGGCGGACTGGGTGAACTGCCCTGTGCGCTGGCCACCGGCGCCATGGGACCGGTGCTGGGCGCGGCGGGCGCAAGCACTGCGGAGGCGGTGGTGGGATGGATCGGCACAGCGGACGCCGGGGTCGGCATGCTCGGTGGCCCGAGCATCTGCTCAAAACTATCGTGACGCCCTAGGGCGTCACGATGGGAAAGATCCCCTTTTGCTTGTCGATGAGCAGGAAGAAGCGGACGAGGTCCACCTTGCTGCCTTGCACCGAGAGGTCGTGACCGAGCAGCGTCTCCTGCACCCCCGCCGTGCCGGCCATCATCTTGATGAACAGCCCCTTGGTGAGCGTCAGCGTGGCGTTGGCCTTTGGTGCCGGCGCGGCTTTGTGCCAGTGCAGCACGGCGTTCTCTATCCAGAGCACGAAGGATTCCCTGGTGTCCGAGAGCACGAGGTTGATCGTGTAGTCCTTGCCGGCCGCCGCGGGGCCGTCGAGACTGGCGGCCATGAGGTCGAGAAAACGTTCGATGGGCGTCTGCGCCAGCAGTTCCAGCATGTGGCCGGCCACGATCCCCTGCTTGGGTGCGCCGTGCCGCAGTTCGTCGGCCCCCACGAGATACGAGTTGCGCCACGTGGACGATTCGGCCTGATAGCCCAGCTGCTCGTAGGTGCGCGCCAGCAGCGTGCGCGCCGCGCTGTTGCCCTGATCGGCAAAGACGACGTGGTTCAGCAACTCGGCCGCCCAGCGATAGTCGCCCGCGTCAAAGGCCCCCTGCGCGGCCGCCATCGTCTTGCCCGCGCCACCCATCAGCGCGACGTAGCGCCTGGATGATTCCTCGGGGGGCAGGGGATCGAGGTTCGCGGGATTCCCGTCGTAGTTGCCCATGTAGAACTGGTAGACGGCCTTCACGTTGTGCCGGATGTCGCCGTAGTAGCCGCGACTGCCGAGCGCGCTTTGCAGCGACGCGGGAAACGACACCTGCGCGGCGATCTCGCGCGGCGTGTAGCCGGCGTTGATCAGGCGCACCGTCTGGTCGTGCATGTACTTGTACGTGTCGCGCTGCTGCGTGAGCTGCGCGACGATGCGTGCGTGTCCCCACACGGGCCAGTTGTGCTGGGCGAACAGCACCTCGGCGTCGGCCGAATGCTCGAGCGCCTGGTCGAGATAGGTGGCCCACTTGAGGGCGTCGCGCACCTTGGCGCCGCGAATGGGGAGCAGGTTGTGCATGGTCTGCACCACCAGCTCGGCGCCGCAGTACGCCTTCAGTGCCGGGAGCGAAAAAGTCAGCTCGGCGGGGGCTTCGGCCCCCGGCGTGTCGTGGAAGATGAAGTGCACGCCGTCCACGTCCATTGCTTCCGTGGGCTGCGACACGTAGCGCGTGGGCGGGAGGATGCCGTAGGTGCCGTACCCAACTTCCTTGCCGAGACCGGTGTCCACGAAACCCGTGGGCGAGGGCGGAAGGTCCTTGCCGAACTGGTAGCGCGAACGACGTCCCATGGCCGAGCCGACCATCACGTTCTCGCTGGTCGCTTCCTCCAGGAATCCCTCGGGGGCAATGATCGGCACGTGGCGCGCCGTGACTTCCGCGGCGGAGATGACGCCCAGCGCGCCACCGAAGTGATCGATGTGGCTGTGCGTGAAGATCATCGCCGAGACGGTCTTGTTGCCCAGATGCTGGCGCGCAAAGGCGATGGCAGCCGTCGCGCTCTCGCGCGAGGTCAGCGGGTCGACGACGATCCACCCCGTCTTGCCGTCGATCAGCGTCATGCTGGAGTGGCCGAAGCCGCGCAGTTGATAGATGCCGTCGGTGACCTTGAACAGGCCCAGTTGTGCGTTGAGCGCGGCGTGACGCCAGAGACTCGGATTGACGGTCGGGGTTGGCTTGCCGTCGAGGAAGGCCCACGCGTCGAAGTCCACCATCACGGTGCCGTCGGGACCGACGATCTTGCCCGTGGGCTTGGCAATGAAGCCGCGCTTGGCGTCGACAAAGTCCTGCTGGTCCGAGAGGTCCAGCGACGTGGCGAACTGCGCGTTGGCACGCGCCGTGGCCGGTGTCGCCTCGCCGGCGGCCGTCGCCTTCGTGGACTGGCTGCGGTCGCCGCACGCGGCGAGGGTCGCGGACAGGCCAACGGCCGCAAGAATGACGCGAGGCGAGGTCATGAGTCGCTCCAAAGTGGCGACGCGGTGCGCGCCGCCGGTGTCAGGCCGTCGAGTTCAGCGGAGGTAGTCGGGCAACCAGGGGGCCAGCCGCGTGCGCTGCGCCCGCGTGAGGTGCCGCGCGCCCCGCACCATGCCGACACAGTGCGCGCTGTCGCAGTGGCACCGGAAGGGCTCGGCCATGTCGTACTCGGTGACGTTGTAGTCGAACGTCACTCCCTCGCCTTGCTCGATGTCGCGCGTGGCGAACACTTCGCGATCCCGAATGACCGTCGTGGGCTCGCAGTGGTGATCCATGTAGCGCCAGAAGAAGCGACGTACCACGTCGGTGATGTCGTGCGCGCAGTCCTGGTCGAGGTGCAGCGCGGGGCCCACCTGCAGCGAGTAGCGCGTGGGGGTGGGCGTCTCGCGGCCGGCGATCACGAAGAGCCGCGTGCCCTCTTCGATGGGGCATATGGTGATCAGGCGGCGCCCGTCGTGCGTGACGAGCACGCCCACGAGATCGGAGTCGCAGCGCAGCAGGGCGCCGGGCGGATGTGCGGGCAACGGTGCGGCATCGCGTTTATCAACGCGGCCGAACGGACGTGCTTTGGGCATGGTCTCTCAGGCGTCGGCCGACGGCGGCGATCACCAACGATCGTCACCCCGGAATGGTCGAGCGGGTGCCTGCATAGGACTGCATGTAACTGACCAAGGGAATGTAATGACTTTTGGTGGTGCATGTGCATGCCACGCCAAACAATGCGGGGGCCGTGCTGCCGTAGGACCCCGCGGACTACGGGCGGTCCGCGAGGATCGTCCGAATGCCCTGCACGATCTCGTCCACCGTGGCCTCGTAGGGAAACTGAATGCGCACGCGCCCCTGCGTGTCCAGCGCATACAGGGTGGTCGTGTGCGTCACGGAATACTTTCCCGCCGACTGCGGCGTGGGCACAACGGTGTACGAGGCGCCGTACTGCGTGACCACCCGGTCCACCTCGGCGCGCGTCCCCGTCAGCCCCAGCGCGTCCACGCTGAAACTCTGCAGGTCGAGCTTCAGCACCTCGGGCGTGTCGCGCTCGGGATCCACCGAGATATACAGCGTCTTCACCCGCGCGCGGTCATCGCCCAGCGCGCGCGCCACCGACGACAGCTTGGAGAGCGTGGTCGGGCAGACGTCGGGGCACAGGCTGTAGCCGAAGAAGATCAGCACCGCCTTGCCGCGCAGTGACGAAAGCTCAAAGCGGGCGCGGTTGTGGTCGGTCAGCGCAAAATCGCCCCCGATGGGAAGCACCGGCAATGCGGGGCGCTGTCGCATCACGACCATCCACGCGGCCGCGCCGGCGATGGCAACGAACAAGGGAATCACCATCGCCCACCGGCGACCGCTGGCCGGCATTACATGCCTCCCATCTTCCGCACGTCGGCCGTCACCGGCACCTTGGTGCCGTCATCGAGCGTCAGCGTCAACTGCACCTTGTCGCCGGCTGACAACGGCTTCTTGAGGCCGAACAGCATGATGTGCAGGCCGCCCGGTTTCAGCTCGGCCTTGCCGCCGGCCGGCAGGGCAATGGACGTCACCGGCGACATCTACATGGAGGTGCCCACCATCTTCATTTCGTGCAATTCCAGCGTGTCGGCCACGGTCGTGACCCCGCTGACGATGCTTCGCGCCGCCTTGCCCGTGTTCTCCACGACGACAAAGACCGCGGTCACCGTGCGGCCGGCTGGTGCTTCGCGAACCCACGCGTCATGGGCCGTGACCGTCGCCTTTTGTGCACAGAGCGTTGCGCCGCCAAACACGGGAAGGATGCCGGCCACCAGAACGGCGGCGAGGGAGCGGCGGAGGATGTCAGCAGCGCTGGTCATGGGGCGTTGGTCCGTGTGGAAGGTTGACTGCGGAGCGAGATCACATAGAGTGCGAGCGAGCGGCGATCCAGGTTGCCGAGATGGGCGAAACGCGGCATCGCACCACCGGTGACGAGCCCTTCGGCGATGGTCTGCGCAATGGACGCCGGATCGATGCCGTTCTTGAACGCGGCGGCATCGCGGAAGTCGCGCGGTGGAGGAACGAGCGTCTTGGCGACCGGGCCGTCCCCGTGGCCCTCGGCGCCGTGACAGGTGGCGCAGCCGTTGGCCAGGTAGACCGTGCGGCCGTTGGCCGCCGACGCCTCCACGGTGCGGTCGCACGACGCGCATCCGGCCGCCACGAACAGGCGCGTGAGCGCGGATGCCGTACGCATGCGCCACGTGGGCGCGTCGAGCGCGGTGTCGAGCGCTTCGTAGGGGAGCACGCGCGCCATGGCGACCACGGCGCCGCTCGCGAAGCGCGCGGTGATGCGCATCGAATCGCCCGGGAGCAGCGGCGCCCGGAGATCCTCGACCATGCCGTGCAGTCCGCCGGGCACGAATCGCACCGCGGCGCCGGCGGGCACGGGTACCGACGCCAGGGGCGCCATCTGCGTCATGTTGACCGCACCCATCTGGTGTTGTTGCTGGCCGTGCATCGACGTGCGGCCCGCGCCATCCACCGCGAGCGCGACGAGGTATTCCGGTGCCGTCCCGCGGTTGCGCATGGTGAAGTAGAGCGCGGCCGGTGCATTGCCCGCCGGTGGAACGAGCACCGCGCGTTCGATCACCAGCGCGGGTCCCGTGGGCGTGCAGGCGCCGATCACGCAGGCGCCAATCACAGCGAGTGCCGCGCGCCGGAATGTCCGCACTCGGCGCGAAGGGCTGAGCGGCAGGGACGACACGCGGTGCACGGGGAAGCAGAGCAGCATACCATCTAAAGCTAGTTGGCTGCCGTCTGCTGTGAAGCCCTGTCGGCATGCAATACACTGCTTTCGCCGGAGCGCCGAATGGGGCACCTTGGAGTGCATGAAACCTTCGATCGTCGCACTCTCGCTGATGCTGGGCGGGTGGCCGCACGGCGTGCCACTGCCCGCGGTTCGCGCGCCAACTGCGTTGCGCGCTCCGGCCGAGCTGCGCGTGCCGGCCAGTACGGCGTATTTCGCGCCCGACCCTGAAGGCACGCGCGTCGCGCGCGGCCGCGACCGCGCCCACGATCGGGATGTGGCCCCCTTCGCCACGGCGGGGTCGAGCCTGCGGTGGTATGGCGCGTTCGCGCGCACGGGGAGCGTGACGGCTCAGGTCGAACTCTCGGTGCCCAAGGGCGACACGATCACGCTGCGGCTCGCGGTGTCGGGCGAGAGCCGGGACACGACGCGCGCGACGCCGCTCACGCGCCTCGTGGGATCCGACAGCACGGTGCGTGTATCGCTCGGCGTCGTGGAGATCACGTCACCCGGCTACACCCGGTTCGAGTTGTCCGCACCGGGCCGGCGCGGCGCGCCCCGTGTGCGTGTGGCGGCCCTCGTGCTGGACGGCGCGCCGATGACCGACGCGCACTTCAACCTTGACCCGCGGCGCAATGCGGCCAGCGTGCACCTGCGCTATCCCGTCGACAGCAGCGCGGTGATCACCGGCTTCTACAATGAAGTTGTCGCCGTGGAGGATCCGGTCACCACGTACTACATGGCCACCGGCTTCGCGCGCGGCTACTTCGGCATGCAGGTAAACTCGCCCACCGAACGGCGCATCATCTTCAGCGTGTGGGACGCCGGCGACGGCGGCACCGCCAACGATCGCAGCACCGTGCGCGCGGACGACCAGACGCAGCTACTGGGCAAGGGCGAGGGCGTGGTGGCCGAGGTCTTCGGCAACGAGGGGACGGGCGGCCACTCGCACCTGGTGTACGACTGGAAGACCGGCTCGACGCAGCGCTTCTTCGTCACGGCCACGCTGGACGGCACGCACACCATCTACAGCGGCTATTGGTTCCATCCCGACAGGCGGCAGTGGCAGCTGATTGCGAGCTTTCGCGCCCCCAAGGACGGTCAGGGGCTGCGGCGGCTCTATTCATTCAGCGAAAACTTTGAAGGCGCCACGGGACACCTGATGCGCAAGGCGCTCTTTGGGCCGTCGTGGATCCGCCTGGCCAACGGAGAGTGGAAGGAACTGACGACCGCCACCTTCAGCCACGACGCCACCGGCAAGTCGAACCGCCTCGACCGGTTCATGGGCGTCGAGGGGAATCGGTTCTTCCTGCAGCACGGTGGTTTCGTCTCCGGCTTCACCACGTCGGGGAGCGCCTTCACCCGTACGCCCAGCGGCGCACCGCCACGTATCGAACTCCCGAATCTTCCGCACTGAATCTGTATTCAGTTGAACACCCGACTATGAGGTGACCCATGGGACTCAACGGACTTTCCGCCACGTGGCTCGGGCACGGCACCTTCCTGCTGGTGTCTCCCGGCGGCCGCCGCATCCTGATTGATCCGTGGCTGCACGGCAATCCGTCGTGCCCCGAGGAGTACAAGAATCCCGGCGCGATCGATCTGGTGCTCGTGACCCACGGACACTCCGACCATGTCACCGACGCGGCCGCCGTGGCAAAGGCCACCGGGGCGACGGTCGTCGGCATCCACGAAGTGTGCCAGTGGCTCTCGACGCGCGGCGGCGTCACGACCACCGCCGGAATGAACAAGGGCGGCACGCAGGAACTGTGCGGCATCCGCATCACCATGGTCGATGCCCGGCACAGCTCGAGCTTCATGGACGACGGGGTGATGACGTATCTGGGAGAAGCCGCGGGTTACGTGCTGCGGTTCGAGAACGGACTCAGCGTCTACTTCGCCGGCGATACGGCACTCTTCGGTGACATGGCCCTGATCCGGGAACTCTACGCCCCGTCAATCGCCTTCCTGCCCATCGGCGACCTGTACACGATGGATCCCTCGGCGGCCGCGAAGGCCACGGCGCTGCTGCGGGTGAAGACGGTGATCCCGATGCACTACGGCACCTTCCCGGCGCTGACCGGGCGCCCCGAACGGTTGCGCGAGCTGGTGGCGCCGTCGGGGGTGGAGGTGCTGTCGCCGCCTCCCGGGGAGACGATCCGCTAGCCCGCGAGCACCGCGGCCGTCTCCTGCGCGACGTGGTGCACGCACCACTCCATCGCCTCCATCCGCGTGCGGAAACTGAGCACGCAGACCCGGGCGAGATACCGGCCGTTGACCGTGCATCCCGTGAGCATCACGCGGCCGCGCCGGGTGACGTTCTTCACCAACGCCTCGGTCGCTGCGTTGCGCGCTTCCTGCGTGCGCAGCGCCGGCCCCTCTACGTGAAAGGCGAAGAGTGAAAGCTGCGGTGCGGCATCGATGACGATGCCCGGCACCTGCGCAATACACTCGGCGGCCCACACAGCGAGGGCGCGCTTTTCGGCGACCGCCGCACGATAGCGCGCCGCGCCAAACATCTTGACACTCATCCAGACGCGAAGGCCGGGAAAGCCGCGCGACAGTTCCGGCCCGTACTGCGCGGGGTCGTAGAACTCGTCCTGATTGTCTGGCAGGTAGCCGGCGGTCGCCGAATGCACGGCGCGCAGGGCGTTGCCGTCGCGCACCAGCAGCGCGCCGGTGCCATAGGGGAGAAACATCCCCTTGTGCGGATCGAGCGTCAGCGAGTCGGCGCGAGACAGCCCCGCGAGCAGCGGGCGAAGTTCGGGCACCATATGAAAGAACGCGCCATACGCGCCGTCCACGTGATGCCACAACTGCTCGCGCGCGCACAGGTCGGCGATGGCGTCCAGCGGGTCCACCGCGCCGGTGTTCGTCGTCCCCGCCGAGGATGCCACGAGAAACGGCCGCAGCCCCTGCGCGCGATCGTGTGCGATGGCCGCCGAGAGCGCGGCGACGTCCATGCGAAAGTCGGCGTCCGACGCAATCACGCGCACGCGGTCAGCCGCGATCCCCGCGAGCTTGGCGGCCTTGATGATCGAGTGATGTCCCTGGTCGGACGCGTACATCGTGCCGGCGCGGATGTCGGCGCCGAGGTAACGCTCGCGCGCACAGACGATGGCGTTGAACGTCGCGCCCGAGCCGCCGGTGGTGAGCAACCCCGCCGACCCCGCGGGGAACCCCATCCAGTCGCGCAACCACTCGAGCACGTTGGCCTCGAGTTGCACCAGGGCAGGGGCCGCCGTCCAGACGCCGGTGTAGCGATTGGTCGTGTCGGCAATGAAGTCGGCGAGCGCGGCCGGGTAGACGCCGCCGCCGGGGATGTACGCTAGGTAGCCCGGGCCGGGCGTGGTGAACGACCGCGGGATCAGGTCGTTGAAGAGCTGGTCGAGCAGTGGCGCCAGCTCGCTCCCCTCCTCGGGCGCCGGCTCTCGCAACCCGCGGCACAACTCGGCGGCGTCCACATTGCCGCAGCTGGGCTGGCGATCGAGCGTGGCC
>CANNKR010000061.1 GCA_947504615.1 Gemmatimonadota bacterium
AGCCGGCGGTGCCGGCCGGCGTGCGCGACGCCGAGTGGAACGCGCTGGCCGACCGTTTCCGCGTGGCCCACGCCCGGGTCGTCGCCGTCGCCGCGACCGGCGTCTACGGCTATCGCGAGTTGGAGGCCCAGGCGGCCGAGCGCACGCGGGTGGTCAACTTCGCCGCGCTCTCGCAGGGCAAGTACGATGACGTCGTGGTGCTCGGCATCGGCGGTTCGTCGCTGGGGGCCGTGGCCCTGCGCACCGCGCTCCGCCCCGCCGCGTGGAATGCGCGCACGGCCGAGCAACGCGATGGGCATCCACGCCTGCATGTGCTCGACAACGTCGACCCGCGCACGATCGCCGGCGTGCTGTCCATCGTCGACCTGTCACGCACGATCTTCGTGGTGATCTCCAAGTCGGGCGGCACCATCGAGACGCTGGCGCAGTATCTCGTGGTCCGCGACCGCCTGGCCAAGGCCGGCCTCGATGCCGCCCGGCATCTGGTGTTCGTCACCGATCCGGCCAAGGGGGCGCTGCGCGCCATCGCGCGACGCGACGGCATTCCGGCGTTCGAGGTGCCGCCCAATGTCGGAGGGCGCTTCAGTGTGCTGTCGCCGGTGGGGACGCTCCCGGCGGCGCTCTGTGGCATCGACGTGGAGGCGCTGTGCGCCGGTGCCCTGGTGGTGCGTGACGCCACGATGGGAGCCGAACTCGCCGCCAATGCGGCCGGGCTGTTCGCCACGCTCCAGTGGCGCGCCCACCTGCAGGCCGGCCAGGGGTTGCACGTGATGATGCCGTACAGCGACGCCCTGCGCGACCTGGCCCCGTGGTTCGTGCAGCTCTGGGCCGAGTCGCTGGGCAAGTGCGACGCCAGTGGCGCGCACGTTGGTCCGACGCCGATCGCCAGTGTCGGCGCCACCGATCAGCACAGCCAGGTGCAGCTTTTCATGGAAGGCCCCGCCGACAAGACGGTCACCTTCTTGCGCGTCGATTCCGCCGCGGATGACCTGCCGATCCCGCACCTCGAAGCCGCGGAGCCGGCACTCGCCTTTCTGGGCGGCCACTCGCTGGGCGAACTGCTCGACGTCGAATGCCGGGCCACTGCCAATGCGCTGGCTCGTGCCGGCCGTCCGTCGCTGAGCATGACGGTGGGGGCGGCCGATGCCTGGCACGTGGGGGGGCTGATGATGTGGCTCATGCAGGCCACGACGCTGGCCGGCGCGTTGTATGACGTGAACCCCCTCGACCAACCCGGGGTGGAACTCGGCAAGCGCTTGGCCAACAGCGAGTTGGGGCATCCGGACTACGCCGGCGTGGCCGCCGGTGCAGGCCAGCCGGTGGCGTCGCCCCCCGCGCGGCGCCTGCGGATCGGCTGACCGGGGGCGAGGGCGTTGCCGCCCGCCCGGTCTGGAGTCAAATTCAACAGTCTCATTGCACTTTTCGGCGGCACCGGCTCCGTGGTGCGCCTCTCTCACTGAATAACGGACATGTCGAACGCTCTCGACTCCCTGCATCGTGTACTCGGCCCCGTCGCGGCCGTGGAAAACAACCGCATCCAGCTGAAGGAACCGGCCTCGCTGGCTTCCCAGCGCATGGATGACCTCGTCAACCTCGCCGTGTTTGGTGATGTCGAGGAGAAGGAATGGGCCCGCTGGGCCATCTGGGAACTGGGGCAGATGGTTGGGGTGCGCCCGGCGTCGATCCACGAGTTGTACATGGCGCGCGGCCGCGGCGAGATCACCGGCTTCACCGTGCCGGCGATGAACGTGCGCGGCATGTCGTACGACACGGCGCGCGCCATTTTTCGCGCCGCCATCAAGCTGAATGCCGGCGCCTTCCTCATCGAGATTGCGCGCAGCGAGATCGCCTACACCGAGCAGCGCCCCGCGGAATACGTGGCCGTGATGCTCGCCGCCGCGCTTCGCGAGGGGTATCGCCACCCGATCTTCATCCAGGGCGATCACTTCCAGGTGAACGCCAAGAAGTACGCCGCCGATCCGGTGGCCGAGGTGGCCGCGGTCAAGATGCTCGCCAACGAGGCCATTGCCGCCGGGTTCTACAACATCGACCTCGACACCTCCACTCTGGTGGACCTGTCCAAGGCGACGCTCGAGGAGCAGCAGCGGCTGAACTACGAGGTGGGCGTCGAGTTGACGCAGTACGTGCGCTCGCTCGAGCCGCGCGGCATCACCATTTCGCTGGGCGCCGAAATCGGCGAGGTCGGGACCGAGAACTCCACGGTCGCCGAACTCCGGGCCTTCATGAACGGCTACAACCAGACGCTGCTCAAGGCCGCGCCCGGGATGATCGGCATCTCCAAGATCTCCGTGCAGTCCGGCACGTCGCACGGGGGCGTGGTGCTCGCGGACGGCTCGATCGCCGACGTCAAGCTCGACTTCCAGACGCTCGAAGACCTGGGCCGGGTCTCGCGCACCGAGTACGGGCTCTCGGGTGCCGTGCAGCACGGCGCCTCCACGTTGCCCGACAAGCTGTTCAACCAGTTTCCGCGCACCGAGACGGCCGAGATCCATCTGGCCACGGGCTTCCAGACGATGCTGTTCGATCATCTCCCCGACGCCCTGCGCGAGGAGATGTACGCCTGGCTGCGCGTGAGTGCCAAGGACGAGCGCAAGCCCAGCGACACCGACGAGCAGTTCTTCTACAAGAGCCGCAAAAAGGCGCTCGGCCCGTTCAAGAAGGCGCTCTGGTCGCTGCCGGCCAGCACCCAGGCCGAGCTGGCCCGGGCGTACGACGCCAAGTTCGAGTTCCTCTTCTCGCAACTCGCCGTCGGTGGCACTTTGCCGTACGTCGAGCGGTATATAGACGTGCCCGACCAGCGTCGGGACGCGCCAAGCCACGGCGGTCCGACCGTGGAAGCCGCACCGGATGATCCGGACGCTGGTGAGTGATGTCAGGTTCCGCCCGCGCGGCCGTCCCATCGTCGTGAGCCGCGCGATTCCATTAGGAGAAAACATGCGTAAGACATTTCTGATGATTGCTGTCGCGACCCTCGCCCTCACGGCCTGCGACAATTCCAAGGCAGAGCTGCAGAAGCAGCTCGAACAGGTCAAGCTCATCTCGGCCGAAAAGGATTCGCTCCTCAAGGACGTGATGGCCACTTCGCAGTTCATTGCCGACGTGAACACCGAGCTGTCGAAGGTCAAGGACGCCAAGGCCGGCAAGCCCACCAAGGGCGGCGCTGGCGAACTCGAGAATCCGTCGCCGGCCGAGCAGCGCACGCGGATGATCGAGCGCATCAAGCAGCTCACCGACCGGGTGAATGAAGCCGAGTCGCGCATGGCCGCCAGCCGGCAGCGCGTGGCCGCCCTCAGCGGCGACAACTCCAAGCTCACCACGCAGCTGGCGCAGTACGACTCGACGATCACGGCGTTCAAGTCGATCATCGAGAACCAGAAGGCCGAGATCGCCTCGCTCACCTCGCAGGTGGGCGCGCTGCAGGGCGAGAACACGGTGCTCAAGGCCGACAAGGCCACGCTGACGACCGAGAAGGAAGCGCTGACGGGCGAGAAGGCGGCGCTGACGGTCGAGCGCAACACGGTCTACTACGTCATCGGCACCAAGGACGAACTGCGCAAGAAGGGGATCATCATCAAGAAGGGCGGCATCCTGGGCGCGGGCGCCACCGACCTGCCGGCGACGTCGCTCAACCCGGCCGACTTCACGTCGGTCGACAAGACCAAGACGGCGTCCATTCCGCTTCCGCGCGAGGACAAGTCGTACCGCGTGCTGTCGCGGCAGGACCTGGGCGCCACCGAGCAGCCGGTGAAGGGCGGCTACAAGACGGCGATCAAGATCACGAACGCCGAGCAGTTCTGGGGCGCGTCCAAGTTCCTCATCATCGTCCAGAACTGATGCCCGAAGGTCGCCGCGGATGAACGCGCCGCCGCCATGGGGGGCGGCGCGCCTCCGTGACACCGTCTTCGACTACGCTCGCCGCATCTGGGTGAAGGGCGGCGAGGACGACATCTTCTTTCTCGCCGGCGGGGTGGCCTACAACATCCTCCTCGCCGGCGTCCCGTTTTTCCTGTTGCTCATTGCCGGCATCGGGTACGTGCTGAACAAGCCCGAGGCCGATTCCACGCGCGACGTCGTCGAGTTCCTGGGACGCCTCCTGCCGGTGGGCGCGGGGGACGGCGCCTCGTTCCTCGATCCCATCCTGCGCGACGTCGTGCGTACGCGCGGGCGCGTCGGCCTGCTGTCCGCGGCCGCCTTCGTCTGGTTCTCCACCCGGCTCTTCGGCACGCTGCGCTCAGTGCTGCAGCGCGTCTTCGAGCTGGGGCAGGGGCGCAGCATCGTGGCCGACAAGCTCTACGACGTGGGGTATACGCTGGTGTCGTCCGTGCTGATGGTGGCCTATCTCACCATTTCGGCGTATCTGGTGATCATGAGCGGGCGCGGCATCGCTATCCTGCGGGACATGGGCGTCAACGCCACCGTGATGGGCGGGCTCGAGTATGCGCTCGGGCGGCTGCTGGCCTTCAGCGTCGTCGTCGCCATCTTCTACAGCATCTACAAGTTCATTCCAGCCGGGCGCGTGCCGTGGCGTCAGGCGTTCGTCGCGTCCATGACCACCGGCGTGCTCTTCGAGATCGCACGCAACGCGTTTGTGCTGCTCGTGCAGCAGTTCAACCCGGCCTCGCTCTACACCGGCACGCTCGGCGCGCTGGTCATCGTCGTCTTCTGGGTCTATTACGCGGCACTGCTGTTCGTGGTCGGCGGCGAGGTGGCGCACGTCTACGCCGATCGCCGGCGCCTGGTCCACCGATTTGAGGCAATGGAGGGATGATGATCGACCTGCGAAGCGACACCGTCACGAAGCCCACGCTCGCCATGCGCCGCGCGATGGCCGACGCCGAGGTGGGCGACGATGTGCTCGACGGCGATCCCACCGTGCGCGCGCTGCAGGACCGTGTCGCGGCGATGCTCGGCAAGGACCGCGCGCTCTTCTTCCCCACGGGGACGATGGCCAACGCCGCCGGACTCTGGGTCCACGGCCGGCACGGCACCGAGGCGTATGCGCACGACGATTCGCACATCGTCAACTGGGAGATCGCCGGGCTCGCCGGCTTGCGCGGGCTGCAGCCGCGCATGGTGCGGGGCGCGCCGGTGATGACGCTCGCCACGCTGCAGGCGGCGGTGCGGTCGCCCAGCATCCACGCCCCGCAGTCCAGTGTGGTCTGCTTCGAGAACACGCACAACGGCGCCGGGGGCATGGTGACGCCGCTGGCCGACCTGCGTGCCATGGCCGACTTTGCGCGCGTCACGCTGAAGCTCCCCATTCACCTCGATGGCGCGCGCCTGTGGAACGCCAGCGCGGCCACCGGGACGCCGCTCGCCGACTTTGCGGCCTGCGCCGACACCGTGATGGTGAGCTTCTCCAAGGGACTGGGCGCCCCCGTCGGCGCCGCGCTCGCCGGATCTGCGGCGCACATCGGCGAAGCCTTCGTGGCGCGCAAGCGCTTTGGCGGCGGCATGCGGCAGAGTGGCATTCTGGCCGCCGCCGCCCTGCATGGCCTCGACCACCATCTGGGCCGCCTGACCGAGGATCACGACAATGCCAAGCGTCTCGCCGCGATCGTGGCGGACGGCGTGTCCGATGTGCAGGTCGTGCCGCCCGACACGAACATCGTGATGATCGACCTGCCCGCGCGCATCAGCTCCGCCACCGTCGAAGCAAAGGCGAAAGCGCAGGGCGTTCTGGTGTCGCGATGGAACGACCAGCGCATTCGCGTCGTCTGCCACCTCGATGCGTCGCGCGAGCAGGTGGAGCGGGCGGCCAGGGTGCTTGTTGAGGGATTGAAAGCCTGAGTGGTGACCTGGCGCTCGCGAAGTAGCCGAAGCGATGTAGATTCTTTTCGATTGATGGACCCGCTCGCGTCGTCAGGCGCGAGCGGTGTTGTTTCATTCTCTCGGGAGGCCCCCCGTGCGTCGCTTTGCTTCGCTCCTCCGGTTCCTCGTGCTTGCTGCCGTCGTCGCCCCCGCGGCGTTCGCCCAGGGCGGCTCGATTCGCGGCAAGGTGATTGACTCCACGGGCACCGCGATTGTGGCGGCCACCATCTCCATCGACGCGCTCGGACTGCGCGCGATGACCGATGATCAGGGGGTCTATGCGATCACCCGGATTCCGGCGGGGACACACCTCGTGCGCGCCCGCCGCATCGGCTACGCCACGCGCGCCGCGTCGGTGGCCGTTGCCGATGGCAAACGCACCACGCAGGACTTCACGCTGGGGCGCGTCCCCGCGTCGCTCGGCACCGTGGCCGTCATCGGGTCGCGCGCCGAGCATACGGCCGCGGCGGAACTCGCGGTGCCGGTGGATGTCTTCACGCCCGCGTTGATCCAGCAGCAGGGCACCAACGAGACGGGGCGCATCCTCGCGCAGCTCTCGCCGTCGGTGAACTTCAATCAGCAGAGCGTCTCTGACGGCACCGAGATCATGCGGCCGTTCACGATGCGCGGCCTCAGCCCCGACCACTCCCTGGTGCTCGTCAACGGCAAGCGCCGTCACCACTCGGCCATCATCAACTATTACGGCGCCGGCATGGGCGCCGGCTCCAGCGGCATCGACATCAACGCCATCCCGTCCAGCGCCATCGAGCGCATGGAAGTGCTGCGCGACGGTGCCGCGGCCCAGTATGGAAGCGACGCCATTGCCGGCGTCGTGAACCTCGGGCTCAAGGAAGGAGTCTTCGCCCCGTCGTTCACCGTCGACCTCGGGCAGTACCTGCCCAAGGACTGGCCGCACGACGGGCGCAGCATCGACATCGCCGGCAGCCAGGGGTTCGCCGTCGGACGCGGCAGCCTGGCCGTGATGGCCGAGTATCGCGTGCGCGGCGCCACCAATCGTGCCGGTCCCGACAACTCCGACCAGTTCGTCGCGGGCGACGCCGATGAGATCGTCGATGACAAGATCATCAAGAAGAACAACGCCGTCGCGCAGCCCAATCACCATTGGGGCGACGGCTCCGAACGGGCCGCGCTGGCCTTCATCAACGCCAGGTATCCCTTGGGCGCCGGCGATGCGACCGCCTACGCCTTCGGCGGGTTCAGTCTCCGCGATGGCACCGGCTTCGGCTATTACCGGCAGCCGATGAGCGAGCGCAACTGGCTGCAGATCTACCCCAGCGGTTTCCTCCCCAAGTTCGCGCCGGTGCTGATCGACGGCTCCGGGTCGGCCGGTGTGCGCGGCACCGCAGGCGCGTGGCACTATGATGCCGGCGGCACGTTCGGCTACAACTCGTTCGCGTACAATCTGGAGAACTCGCTCAACACGTCGCTCGGCCCGTGCCTCACCACGGCGTGCGCGCCGGGGCTCGACGGCAAGATGGGGACGGCCGACGATCCGGGCATGCCCAACCAGACGTCGTTCCACGCGGGGACGCTCAAGCTCAACGAGGCCATCCTCTCGCTCGATGCCGATCGCAAGGTCGACATCGGACTGCACGCGCCGGCCAGCCTGGCGGTGGGCGTCGCGGTGCGTCGCGAAGGCTACGAGATCGTCGCCGGCGAGAAGGCGTCGTGGATCCAGGGCGGCTACCCCACGCGCTATGGAGACATTGCACCGTCCGGTTCGCAGGTCTTCCCGGGCTACCGTCCCGAGGATGCCTCGGTCAACAGCCGGTCGAACATCGGCGCGTACGGCGAACTCGAAGCCGCCCTGTCCACGGCGCTGATGGCCAATGCCGCCGCGCGCTTCGAACACTACAGCGATTTTGGCGACAAGCTGACCGGCAAGCTGGCGATGCGCTGGCAGCCCGCGAAGACAATCACCTTCCGCGGCGCAGCCAGCACCGGGTTCCGCGCGCCGTCCCTGGCGCAGTCGCACTACTCGAGCGTCTCCACGAACTTCCGCGCCGATCCGGTGACGGGCAAGCCGATGGCGTTCGAAGTCGGCATCTACCCCGTCGCGTCGGCCGAGGCGCGCGCGCTCGGCGCCAAGCCACTCACGGCCGAAACGTCGGTGAACATCAGCGGTGGCCTGGCGTGGTCGCCCACCGACCGGCTGAACTTCACGGCCGACTATTTTCACATCGCCGTGAACGACCGCATCATGCTGACCACGGTCCTGGCCAGCGACGCGGTGGCGGACATCCTCAGCCAGATCGGCTCGCGGGCCGAGGCGGCGCAGTACTTCACCAACGCCGTCAACACGCGCTCCAATGGCATTGACGTGACGGGGAGCTACAAGCGCCTCATGGGTCCTGGCCTGCTCGACCTCACGGGGACATTCAACTACACCGAGACCAAGGTCGTGGGTGACATCCCGGTGCCGGCCGAACTGGCGAATGCGGGGGTCGTGCTGTTCGACGAGTTCGGCGAGGGCGGCCTGCTGGCCGTCACCCGCGAGCGTCCGCGCTGGCGCGCCACGCTCACGACGCAGTATCAGGTCGGCAACTGGCGTGCGCTCCTGCGCGCGTCGCACTACGACAAGTACACCTCGGCGCTGTACGGCTATTGCGCCGCCTGCGCCCAGACCTATGGCGCACAGACCATCCTGGATGCCGAACTGGGCTACACGCTTCCGCGTGGCATGACGGTGACGGTCGGTGCGCGCAACCTGCTGGATACGTTCCCCCCGAAGATGGTGCCGGAGAACTCGTTCGGTCTCTTCCCGTATCCGTCGGCGTCGCCCTATGGCTTCAACGGGCGCTACCTGTACACCCGGTTTGAGCTTCCACTCGGCCACTAAGGAGGACGTCCTGATGACCGTCACACGGCGGAACTTCATTACGGCGCTGGGCCTCGGCGGTGCGGGAGTGCTGGCGGCTCCCGTACTGGCGACGCGCGGGCGCGAGCACGACCTGTGGGCGGCCGCACTCGGCGAGTTCGGCACCGCACCGGCCGGGCTGATCCGGCTGGACAGCAACGAGAATCCCAACGGACCGGGTGTCCGGGCATTCGAGGCCATCAAGGCGATGTTCGGCGAGGCCAACCGGTATCCCGATGTGCCCGAGGACGCGCTGGTGGCGGCCATCGCCAAGGAGCATGGCGTCAGCGAGGAGAATGTCATCCTGGGCTGCGGGTCCAGCGAGATCCTGCGGCTCTGCGTGGAAGCCTACACCAGCACGGCGCAGCATCTGGTGACGGCCGCGCCGACCTTTGAACTGCCGGCGTCGTTTGCCAAGACGCTGGGGCGCCCCGTGATGACGGTGCCGGTGGACGCGAAGCTGCGTCTCGACCTCGACGCGATGGCCGACAAGGCCGGCGGGGCGGGGCTCATCTTCTTCTGCAATCCCAACAATCCCACCGCCACGGTGCACGGCGACGGCGCCGTCAGGGACTTCGTGGCGCGCGTGCATCGTGCGTCGCCGGCGACGGTGATCCTCGTGGACGAGGCGTATCACGAGTATGTCGACGATCCATCGTACCGGACGGCGATCCCCATGGCGCTGACCGATCCCAACGTCATCGTCTCGCGCACCTTCTCCAAGGTGTTCGGCATGGCTGGCCTGCGCGCCGGTTACGCCATTGCGCACAAGGACACGGCGCGCAAACTGCAGGCGTGGCGCCTCGGGTCGGGCATCAACGTGCTGGCGCTCGCGGCAGCCACGGCGTCGATCGTCGACCACGAGCACATCGCGCTCGAGCAGAAGCGCAATCGCGAGGCCAAGGCGTTCACGCGCGCGTGGTTCGAGAAGGCCGGCTTCGAGGTGGGCGCGAGCGAGGCGAACTTCCTGATGATCGACATCCGGCGCGACATGCGTCCGGTGCGCGAGGCCTGCCGCAAGGAAGGGATCGCCGTCGGGCGGCCGTTCCCGCCGCTGACCACGCACCTGCGGATCTCCATCGGGACGATGGACGAGATGCAGAAGGCGACGGACGTGCTGAAGCGGGCCCTCGCCTGACGAGAGTGGGGAATCGGGCCTGCGGTTGCCCCGGTGGGCGTGCCCGACTAGACTTTTCCTTGCTTCAGGCCCCGGTGGGCACGAGCCCGCCAACTCCGCCAGGGCCGAAAGGCAGCAACGGTACGTGGTGTCTTGCGTTGCATCGTAAGGCCTGAAGCACTCTCGCGGGGGATGTTCGCCACACGGCGGATGTCCCCCGCGAGTCGTTCCGGTCGGCCCCGGCACCGTCCCGCCCGTCTACCGTCTACCGTCTACCGTCTACCGTCCACCGTCTACCGTCCACCGTCTAGAGTCAACCGCCTACCGTCAACCGTCGACCCGCTGCAGTTTTATCCCATGTCTCTCGCCCTCGCCCGCAAGTACCGTCCCAGAACCTTCGCCTCCGTAGCGGTGCAGTCGCACGTGGCGGGGACGCTCAAGGGGGCCATTGCCCGCGGACGCGTGGCGCACGGCTACCTGCTGTGCGGGCCGCGTGGCACCGGCAAGACCACGCTGGCGCGCGTGCTGGCCATGGCCCTCAACTGCGAGGCCAAGCGCGACGACGGCGAACCCTGCGGCGAATGCCCCAGCTGCACCCGCATCTGGAGCGGCAACGCCTCGCTCGACGTGGTGGAGATCGACGCCGCATCCAACCGCGGCGTTGATGATGCCCGCGACCTGCGCGAACGCGCCCAGTACGCCCCCAGCGGCGACGACCGGTACAAGGTGTACATCGTCGACGAAGCGCACATGCTCACGCGCGAGGCGTGGAACACGCTGCTCAAGGTGCTCGAGGAGCCGCCCCCGCGCGTCGTCTTCGTCTTCGCCACCACCGAGCCGCAAAAGATCGCGCAGGCCGCCGCGCCCGTGCTCAGCCGCCTGCAGCGCTTCGACCTCAAGCGCATCGGCCCGGCCGACGTGCGCGCGCGCCTGGTCGACGTGCTCGCCCTGGAGGAGATCACGGCCGAGCCCGAGGCGCTGGCGATGCTCGCTCGCGCCGCCGACGGCTCCATGCGCGACGCCCTCTCGCTCACCGACCAGGTGCTGGCCTGGGGCGACGGCACGCTCACCGCGCACCGCGTGCGCGAGGCGCTGGGGCTCGTCCCGGAGGACGAGACGCTTGCCTTGTTCGACCTCGTGCTCGATCGACGCGCGGGCGACGTCTTCGCCGCGATCGGGCGACTGGCGGACAACGGCATCGACTTCAATGTCCTGCTGACCGATGTGGGCGATGTGCTGCGCGCCCAGCTGGCGCTGACGCTCGGCGGCACGCCGCCCGAACTCAGCGAACGCATGCGCACGGCGCTGGAGGCGCGGAAGGGCCGCTCGACGGCCGCTGACCTCGTGCGCATGCTCACGATGCTCGTGGAACTGGAGCCACAGTTCCGCCGCTCGGCGCACCAGCAGCTGCTGCTCGAGATGCTGCTCGTCCGTTTCGCCCTGCTCGATCGCACGCTCGACCTCGAGGCCGTGCTCAAGGGGCTCGGCAACCCCGTTGGCCCGCCGGCGTTCGGCGGAGGCGAGGCACCGCGTCCGGCAGCGCCACGCAGCGCCTCCACGGCGCGAGACCCCGAGCCGGCGCGTTCGGCGGCTCCCGTGTTGCGCGATGTGGCCGTCGGCGGCGGACGTACGGCGGTCGCCGAGCGCGCTGTGGTATCCGAAGCGCCACCGCGCGCGCCCGCCGGCCCGGCCCCGCGCGCCGCGGTCGCACCTCCGGCCGCCGCGGATGTGGCGGCACCCGCTGTCGCGACGATGCCTGCCGAGATCAACCGGTTGGCCGAGCACTGGGACGACATCGTGGACGCCGTGCGCCGCAGCGGACGCGGCACGCTCGCGTCCATGCTCGATCACGCCACCCCTCAGGCGGTGGCCGGCAACGGCACCGTGACGCTGGCCGTCGACACCGACACCCACGGTGAGGCGCTCACGCAGGCGTCGGAACTCGTGCTGGCCGCGCTGCGCACGCGCTTTACCGGGGTGACCCGCCTGGCCGTCAAGGCGGGCAATGCCGCCCCGATGGAGCGGCTCACCGAGGAAAACGTGCGCGACCGGCGCGTGGCGCAGTTGCGCAAGCGCGATCCCATTCTCGATGCCGCCATCGACGCCCTCGACCTTCGACTCCTGTAGCAGGTTCCCATGGATCTCAACAACCTCGTCGCACAAGCCCAGCAGATGCAGCAGCGCGCCCAGCAGGTGGAGGAGGCGCTGCACAAGCTGTCCATCACCGGGTCGGCCGGCGGTGGCATGGTGACGGTCGAAACCGACGGCAAGGGCAACGTGAAGAAGGTCCGGCTCGATCCCGCCGTGGTGAACCCGGCGGACATCGAGATGCTCGAGGATCTCATTGCCGTGGCAGCCGCGGACGCGCAGAAGAAGGCGGCCGAATCGGCGCAGCGCGAGATGCACGCGCTCATGGGCGGCCTCAACCTCCCGTTCTCGCTCCCCTTCTGACGTGTCGGCCATTGACGACCTGGTGGCGGAGCTCTCCCGCCTGCCGACGATCGGACGCAAGTCGGCGCTGCGGCTCACGTATCACCTGCTGAAACAGCCCCCCGAGCAGTCCAAGCGCCTGGCGCTCGCACTCGCGACGCTGGCCGACAAGGTCCGCCCCTGCGCGCGCTGCTTCAACCTCACGGAGCAGGAGTTGTGCGCCATCTGCGCCGACCCGCGGCGTGACGCGACGCTCATCTGCGTGGTGGAGGAGGCCTCCGACATCGGGGCGATCGAACGGTCAGGGGAGTACCGCGGCATGTACCACGTGCTGGGCGGGCGCCTGGCCCCCATCGATGGCGTCGGGCCCGATGACCTCACGGTCGTGCCGCTCGTGGCCCGGGTGGCGGCCGGCGGCGTGCGCGAAGTCATCCTGGCCACCAACGCCAAGCTTGAGGGCGAGGCGACCGCGCTCTACCTGCAGCAGCAACTCGCGGCCACCGGCGTCGCGCTCTCCCGCATCGCGCGTGGACTGCCCATCGGGGGCGACCTCGAATACGCCGATGGAGTGACCATTGCGCAGGCGATCTCGGCGCGCCGGGCGGTCTGAACCCCGCCCCCGTCCCGCGCACTCGCCCCCCCTGTCCCGCCTGTCGCCCATTGAGCATCTTTCCACCGTCCCTAGCCCTCCGCCATGTCCGTTGGTTCCGCCAGTTGGTCATTTACTGAAGAAGATTTCGGGGCGATTACGCACACGCTCCAGAAATTCCTCTTCGACAGCAACGCCCGGTGCGCGCTCCTCGTCGATCGCTCGGGGCAATTGGTCGCGACCGTGGGGGAGCAGCCCAACTTCGACCCGACCGCGTTCGCCACGCTCACCGCGGCGGACTTCAGTGCCAACGACCAGCTGGCCCGCCTCATCGGGGAGACAGACTTCAATTCGCTTTTTCATCAGGGCGAAAAGGAGTCCATGTACCTCGCCGACGTGGCCCGGCGGGTCATTCTTGTGACGCTCTTCGACAATCGGACGACGCTTGGCCTGGTGCGACTCAAGATGAAGGAAACCGTGGGTGAACTCACCCGGCTCTTCGAAGCCGTCTTCTCGCGTGGAACCAGTGGCCATCCGCAACAACCCCACCTTCTCGCCGGCGCAGACGACGAGATCGACCAGCTGTTCAGCTAGGAGAGAACGGCCATGTCGATGATCAACTACGCCTCGCGCGAAATCAACTGCAAGATCGTCTATTACGGGTCGGGGCTCGGCGGAAAGACCACCAACCTCGAGATCATCTACGGCAAGGTGAAGCCCGATACGCGCGGCAAGCTCATCTCGCTTGCCACCGAGACCGAACGCACCCTCTTCTTCGACTTCCTGCCGGTCGATCTGGGGACGATTCGCGGCTTCAAGACCCGCTTCCATCTGTACACGGTGCCCGGCCAGGTCTACTACAACGCCTCGCGCAAGCTGATCCTCAAGGGCGTCGATGGCATTGTCTTCGTGGCCGACTCGCAGATCGAGCGCATGGAGGCGAACCAGGAGGCCATGCAGAACCTGTACGACAACATGGCCGAGTATGGGTACGACCTGACGAAAATGCCGTTCGTCCTGCAGTACAACAAGCGCGATCTCCCCAATGCCGCACCGCTCGCCGACATGCAGGCCGCGCTGAACCCCGGCTGGGAAGTGACCGACGAAGCGAAGCAGCGTGTCACCCCCGATCCGTTCCACCCCGGCGAGAACCTCATCGAGCAGCTGCCCACGGGGGAGTGGATTGAACGCGCGACGTACTTCGAGGCCGTGGCCGTCACCGGCGACGGGGTCTTCGATACGCTGAAGGCGGTGTCCAAGCTGGTCCTCAAGGCGCTCGCCTGAGCGGGCGGGGTCGCTCGTGAATCTTCCCACGTGGATCACGGTCGGGCGCATCGCCCTCACGCCGCTCGTCGCGTGGCTGCCGTTCGTCGATTCGGCCACGCTTCGCGGACTCGCCTTCGTGCTGTACCTCGTGGTGGCCATCTCCGACCATTACGACGGCAAGCTCGCCCGCGAACGCAACGAGGAGACCGACCTCGGTCGGCTGCTCGACCCGCTGGCCGACAAGATTTTCCTGCTCGCGACGTTCATCCCGATGTACATGCTGCAGGCACCGCGCGGGGAATGGCTCACGCACCTGCTGCCGCGCGTTGCCGAATCGTCGGGGTACCATTTCGTCACCTGGTTCTCGCCGTCGGTCGCGTTGCCCTGGTGGGTGCTGACCATCGTGCTCGGGCGCGAGGCG
The DNA here is from genome assembly GCA_947504615.1 of Gemmatimonadota bacterium. Taxonomy (GTDB): domain Bacteria; phylum Gemmatimonadota; class Gemmatimonadetes; order Gemmatimonadales; family Gemmatimonadaceae; genus PNKL01. The sequence goes on from CANNKR010000061.1 coordinate 14,534, forward strand.
GCCATGACCTGGTTCCGCTGGGCGGCCAACAAGCGCGGCGTCGTCATCGCCGCCATCGGCCCCGGCAAGGCCAAGGCGACCTTTCAGTACATCTGGGTTGGTGCCGCCTACTTCTGGTTCGGGTTCCGCACCTGGGTGGAGGAGCACGGCTTCACCGACGCCGCCT
>CANNKR010000062.1 GCA_947504615.1 Gemmatimonadota bacterium
CCTTTCTGCCGAGGCCAACCGCCGCCGAACTGTCCACGTATCAACTGTCAACTTGACGGGGGAGCTTACCATCTGCTCGACCATGGCTTGACCGATGGACCACGTGACCAATCCGGCGAGGACGTCGAGGGCGCTGACTGCGACGACAGCCTGTTCTTGGAGAACGTCACCCTGCTGGCGTCGGGCTCCAGCCGTAGTAGCGCGTGGTCACCTGGCCCTTGTCCGGGTAATTGGGCTGCTCCGACCAGGGGGCAGTGTGGTGGCCGGCATCGGCGCCCGCCACCGTGCACGACGGGAGTGCTAGGGGAGACGTTCCACCTGCAGGTAGAGGACGTACGACCCTTGCAACGTAGGATCTGGCGCGTCGAGGAACGGAATCTCGATGGTCACCGATGTCGCATTATTGCCCGCGGCGGCGAACGCCTTCATGACCACCTCGCGTGTCAGTACGAGCACCCGGCGCGGCAAACCATACCCTTGCATGCCAATGGGACGAGAGCCGGTGGCCGACCGTTCGACGGTGGCGGGCGTTGAGCCCGCCGTGACAATCGCGAGTCGCGCGGCCAGCAATGCCTTCTTGACCTCCGGATCACTCCAGGTTTGCGACTGATAGATATTCAGATTGCTGTACCACAGTGCTTCCGCGTCCGACGCGGTCGCTCCGTCCCACTCCCACATCGACGGATAGATGAGCACGGCATCCCCACCCGCAACGAGGGTCCCCTTCCAGACAAGCATGGGGAAAGACTTGTCGGTCACCGGCGCGCTATTGCGGAGCGACGGTTCGATCACATACGGAAACACGTCGCCCGTCTTGAGTCCGCCGGCTGCGCTCATCGTTCCCGCACGCTCGCGACCGGGCTGCAGGTTCACGTCGCCCAGCACATGGCTCGATTTGAGGCCGAAGGATCCGAGCATGTAGTTGTAATTCGTCGGCACCCCCGTCTGGCGGTTGTAGGGGACTGATGCAAAGGAAGCGAAGACTTCATCACCCTTGCCGTCGAGCGAATTCGGGTCGTCCTTGGTGGCGGAGACCACACGAAAGCCGTTGGCGACCACCTGAAACTGCGCGGCATCCGTGCCGGCCGTGGACTTCGCGGGCACCATCTCCAATCCCGACGTGGCAGTCAGCTTGGCGCTGGGGAACTCTGCGCCTGGGGTCGATACCGCTAAGCGGCCGGCGCCCTTCCCCGATGTGATCATCGAGGGCTCCGGATCGTAGTAGCTTCCCACATTCCACACCTGCGCCCCGACAGGAACACCCGTGACGGTATACGAGGGGGAACTGGCGGGGGCGGCCCGCACGCCGCCGAAGCTCGAACCCGGGCCGAACACCATGTAATACGATACGCCGGGCACGGCCTTCCACGCGAGTTGCACCTGTCCGTCGCGCGTTTGCGAAGCAACCAGCCCCGTCGGATTCACGGCTGGTGGCGTGGTGAGCCGCAGTTCAGTGGAGGCTTTACGGCCATCGGGGTAGATCGCATCCAATACGTAGGAGTATGCCGTGGCCGGCCGGAAGCCGAGGTCGAGCCATACCGTTTCGCCGGCGGTGAACTTCACCTGCGTGCTCACCACCGTGCCCTGCCAGCGCGTCCCCACGTAGGAGGCCCCCCCCGGCACCGGTGTCCATGCCAGCCAAGTCGCGGCGGGTGTGCTGGAGGTGATGCTGAGGGTCGGCGCGGGAAGCTCGGCGGGGGTGGGGACCGCCGGGCGCATGGTGCGCTTCGACTGCGGAACAGTTGCTGGTAGCGTCTTCGGCTGAACCTGGGCCTCGAGATCGGCCGACAACACGGTGGCGAGCACGACGGCAGCGGCCGCCACACGGGCCACGACAGCACTGTATGTCACGGGACACGCTCCAGTACACGAGAGAGAACGACACCGTCCTGCTGGTCCGTTCCTGACGCCATGACGGATGACTCCGATGGGGCAGGAACGCCGGGGACCGGCGGATCATCGACGCATTCGAAGGTGCACGAGTATGGCGCCATTTGGCACCACGCGCCATTCCGAGGGACTCGCCTTGCGGTGCGCATCTCGTCAGGTTCGGCGCGTGGACGCGCGAGAATGAATCAGGGGCACAGGCGGGGCAGTCCGCTCCCCCCAGTTCCGGTCGGTTCCGGTCAGTTCATGCCAGCGGGTGGTACCACAACAGGTTGATGTGCCATATTTGAAATAATGCGCCGCGTCCTCGTCCTCTTCCTCTGTGCCGTGGCCTGCCGGTCGGAGGATCCCCGCGTGGTCAAGGCCGCGCGCGACCGCACCGCCGTCGACGAAGTGGCGCAGGAAGTCCGGAACGCGCCGCGCGTTGTCGTCACCGGACGATGGGATCATCCGCAACTCCTGCAACGACTCGTCAACGCCGGGCTGGCCCCGCGCCCCGACGACTCGCTGCCGACGCACCCCGACTATCGGGTGAAGCCCGTGGGGTATCGTCTGGGAAAGGCGCACCTGCTGGCCTGGATCTACAGCGACAGCATGGCGCGGCGCGCAATGAGTGGCTCCATCGATACCGTCGCGGCCATTCCCGGGGGGCAGGCGACCGCGTGGGCCGAGCCGCCGATGTTCGTGATGCACAACAACCTGATCGCCGTCGTCATCGGCGGCAGCGACCGGCAGCGCGAACGGATCCGACTCGCCATCGAGGCCGGGCTGCGCGCACCGTCGCGGTAGCCGAGGCCGCTCGGTTTGCGATGCACGGTGGCGCCACCGGCAGGCCCCCCACCACATTTCATCCATCGGACAGCCACCTGCGGCTGCCACCGCCACTCCCCCGAGGTCAGACATGAATTTTCGCTGCACACTCTCCGCCTTGGCGCTCGCCGGCGTGCTGCCCGTCGTCACGTCCGCGCAGGCCCTGCCCGACGGCAAGTCGGTGGTGGCCAAGCATGTCGCTGCCATTGGCGGCCGTGAGGCGATGGACAAGCACTCGTCGCTGCACATCACCGGCACGTTCACGATGGCCGCGATGGGCATCGAGGGACCGGTGCACATGTATCGCGCCAAGCCCAACAAGTTCCTGCAGCAGATCACCATCGGCTCGTTCGGCGAGGCGGTGCAGGGCTTCGACGGGACCACGGCATGGGCGATCCAGCCGGGGCAGGGCGCCATGATTCTCAGCGGCGAGATGCTGGACCAGGCCAAGTCGCAGGGCGATTTCTTCTCCGACTTCCCGGACATGGCCAAGTACACGGCCATCGAGACGCTGGCGCTCGAGGACTTCGAGGGGCGCAAGTGCTACAAGGTCAAGCTGGTGAAGGCCGGCGGCGCCGAGACCATCCAGTACTTCGACGCCGAGACCGGGCTCGCGGCCGGCGCCATCCGCTCGACCGAGACGCAGATGGGCAAGATGGAGATCACGATAGTCATGGCCGACTACAAGGATCAGGGGGGCGTGAAGATGCCGACCCGGATCGTCCAGAAGACGCCGCAGGGTGACGTGGCGCTCGTGTTCGCGACCTACGAGTGGGACAAGGTCGAGGCCACCGTGTTCGATATGCCGGCTGACGTGAAGGCGCTGATCAAGCCGTAGCCTATTGGACCTGAGGACCAAGGGGGCCACCGGCGCGATGCCGGTGGCCCCCTTTTCCGCACGCCGGCGCTGAACAATTGCGCCCCGGGCGTCGACACTTTGAGGTGCAGCCAACTCTCCTGGGCACCCTCGCGAATGCTCGTATCCACCGACTACCTGGTCACCCTGCTGGGCACAGCGACCGCCGCCGGCATGGCGGTGACGTTCGTGTTTCTGGTGATGCTTGTGGCCCGGCGCATTCGCCGCCGGCGCGACTATCGCACCACCTGGTCCGAGGGATGGATCGCGCTGGCGGTGGGCTACGTGGCGCGCGGCGTCTTCCTGCAGAGCGTCGGCGACACCGTCGCGTCCTCCGGCGGCACGCGGGTCTGGCTGCTGGCGTTCGCCGCACACTTTGCGTCGTTGCTGGGCGTGGGGCTCTTTGCCTTCGGCTCCACCCTCTTTGCCCGCAACCTCCCGCGCCAGGTGGTCCTGCGTGCCACGGCCGTCGTCGTGTCGGTCTACTCGCTGGCCGCGACATACTGGACGTCGTCGCTGCCGGCGCTCGTGCTCTGGGAAAGCCCGGTCATGCTGGTGCTGTATGGATGGGCTGGCGCCACGCTGCTGCTGCTCCCCGACGGACGGCGCAGCCGGCGCACCACCGGGCTGGCGGGCGCCTTCGCGCTGGCCTCGCTGGTCTGGGCCGCCTGGTTCGGCGTCTTTGGCATTGCCGAGATCACCGGCACGTTCTCCACGGGGATGCTCGGCGTGACGCTGCGCTATCACGCCTACGTTGAGGCCGTCCTCCTCGCCCTGCTCGGGATCGCCATGCTCTCGGTGGCCATGGAGCAGACCGGGCGCGAACTGGCCGACGCCACCGAGGCGTTGGGCGTGGCGCACGACCAGGTGCGGCGTGCAGAACTGTATGACCTCAAGACGGGCTGCCTGAACGAGCGCGCGTTTGAGGAACAGGTGGGCCTCGAGGTGGCGCGCGGCGCACACGGCGCGGTGCTCATCTGTGACGTCGACCAGATGCACCGGGTCAACAGCGAGCACGGCCCGCTGGCGGGTGACGAACTCCTCTGGCATTGCGCGCAGGTCCTGCGCGGCTCCATTCGCCCCACCGATCGCCTGTTCCGATGGCACGGGGACGAGTTCGTGATCGTCCTCCCGGGGGCGAGCGCCGAGGAGGTGATCCCCCGGTTCGAGAAGATCATCGAGGCCTCGTGGCCACTGCGCACCAAGCTGGCGCGCGGTCCGATCCAGCTGGCGGCCACGCTGGGCGGCACCGACTACGCCACCGTGCGCGATCTGGCGGGCGCCGTGGCGACGGCCGCCGCCCAGCTCAAGGAGCGCAAGCCGCCGCGCGGCTCGGGCGCCCTGCGGTTGGTCATCAACGACTGAACGCTTGCGGTGGCCGTGAGGCGTGGCGAGGTTCCTCGCGTCACCCACCACCTGGTTCTCCATGCCCCTTCGGTCCGTTGTCCTGCGAGGCGCCTGCGTGGCGCTCCTCGCGCCGTGCCTCCTGCCGGCGCAGCAACAGAGCGCCGCCCCCGCGGTGCCCTCCGCGCCCACCACGATCGCAGCGCGCACCGCCGGCCTCGCCAAGCGCGACGGGTTCATTCCCGTCTACCTCAACGACAAGACGGGCGCCGTCTGGCTCGAAATTCCCCGCGATTCCACGCGGGCGCTCTTTCTTGCCACGCTGGCGACGGGACTCGGCTCCAATCCCATTGGCATCGACCGCGGCTCGGGCGGCACCGAACAGGTGGCACGCTTCGACCGCCACGGCGACAAGGTCTTTGTCGTCTTCGAGAACTGGAACTACCGCTCCAGCGGTGGCGCCGATCACCGGCGTACCGTCGATGAATCGTTCCCGCCCAGCACCATCGCCGCGTTGCCGATCATGGCCGAGGAAGCGGGACGGCTGCTGGTGGACGCCACCGATTTCGTGATGCGCGACTGGAATGACGTGAGTGCCACGCTGCAGCGCAGCCAGGAGGGCGCCTACGCGGTGGCCCGCGACCGGTCGAGCGTCTTCGCGCCGTACACCAAGGCGTTCGCCGACAACACCGAGATCGACATCGCGCTCACCTTCGCCGCGTCCGCGCAGCCAGGGCGCGTCGTCGGCTCCATCGTGCCCGACGGCAAGGCGCTGACCCTGCGCCAGCACCTCACGTTGCTGCGGCTCCCGGACGACAACTTCCGCCCGCGCGCCATCGATCCGCGCGTCGGCTATTTCGGCATCAGCTTCAACGACTACGCGCAGCCCATCCAGGGACAACTGAAGCAGCAGTGGGCCGCGCGTCACCGGCTGGAACGCGTGAATCCGCGCGACCCCACATCGCCGATCAAGAACCCGCTGGTCTATTACATCGATCGCGGCATCCCCGAGCCCATGCGCACGGCCACCTTCCAGGGCGTGGCCTGGTGGACCGAGGCCTTCGACAAGGCCGGGCTCAAGGGCGGCTTCAAGGTGGAGTACCTCCCCGAAGGCGCCGACCCCATGGACGCGCGCTACAACGTGGTGCAGTGGGAGAACCGCAACGAGCGCGGCTGGTCCGTGGGCGGCGCGCTCACCGACCCGCGCACCGGCGAGATGCTCAAGGCCATGGCGCGCATGGACAGCCACCGGGCCCGCACCGACTACAGCATCTACGCCGCCTTCATGGGTGCCGCCCCCACGCCAGCCGATACGGCCTTCGTGCTCGCGCGCGTGCGCCAGGTGAGCGCGCACGAGGTGGGACATACGCTGGGACTTCAGCACAACTACATCGCGTCCACCTACGATCGTGGCTCGGTGATGGACTACCCGGCGCCGCGCATCCGCCTGAAGAATGGCGAGATCGACCTCTCCTCGGCCTACGCGGTGGGACCGGGCGTCTACGACGTGTGGGCCATCCACTGGGGCTACGGCATCTTCGCCCCCGAAACGGAAGCCGATTCGCTCAAGGCCATCGTCGCCGACGGATTGAAGAAGCACTACCTGTACCTCAGCGACGGCGACGCGCGCCCGGAAAGCTCCGCCGATCCGCGCACCACCCTGTGGGACGATGCGTCCACGGGCGGCGAGTTCCTGAAGCACCAGACCGAGACCCGACGCCTCGCGCTCAGCCGCTTTGGCCTGCGCAACGTGCGCGACGGCGAGCCGCTCTGGATCCTGCAGGAGCGCTTTCCGCTGCTCTACTTCTTCCATCGCTTCGCGCTCAACGCGACCACCAAAACGGTTGGCGGCATGGAATACAGCAATGCCGTGAAGGGCGATGGCCAGTTCGCCACGCGCATTGTCGACGGCGCGCGGCAGCGTGAGGCGCTGCGCGCGGTGCTCGCCCAGCTCGATCCGCGCGAGCTGGCGATCCCCGACACGGTGCTCGCGCTGTTCAACCCGCACCCCGATGCTGGCAACATCGAGCTGGTCGGCACCCGCACCCGTCCTGCGTTCGATGAACTGAGCGCGGCACGCTCGCTGGCGCAGATGATTGTCGATGGCCTGCTGCAGCGCGAACGGGCGGCGCGCCTGGTGGCCTTTGCCCCGCGGGCGGCCAACCTGCCGTCTCTCGCCGAGGTGATCGACGCGCTGGTGGCGTTCACCTGGGAGCGGCCGGCCGACGCGAACGCCAAGCTCGCGGCGTTGCAGCGCGTCGCCCAGCGCACCGTGGCCGACGGGCTGATGACGTTGGCCGCCGACAAGACCGCTGCACCCGAGGTGCGCGCCATCGTCGACTTCAAGCTGGCCGCGCTGCAGGCGCTCGCCGGGCGCACGGCCGCGGCCAGTCCCGCGGTCGAGGCGAAGGCGCATGCGCAGTCGGTGGCCGCCGACATCAAGCGCTGGCTTGAGCGCGGCGAACTCCCCACCCCCTCGCCGGCGCTGCGCGCCACGCCGGGTGATCCCTTTGGCGATGGTTGGCCCGACCCTTTCATCCCGTGAGCATCATGAAACGCTTCGCATGGTTCGTGGTTGCCGCAACGCTCGCGTCTCCGCTCGCGGCCCAAAGCGCCAGCGGCGCCGCCGGCGGCGCCGAACTTCCCCGGTCAGCGCTGATGGGCATTGGCCTGCACTACGGCTCTCCGCAGGGCGATTTCGCCAATAACGTCAATGGCGCGCTCGGCGCCAACGGCTTCTTCGGCGTGCGACTGGGCAACACACCATTCGCCGTCCGCGCGGACCTGAGCTACAGCATCTATGGCTCCGAGACGCGACGTGTCCCGCTCGGCGGAGGGCCGCTGGGCCTGATCACGGTGGACGTGAACACCACCAACAACATTCTGGCTGGCGGCATCGGGTTGCAGGCCGGACTTCCCGGCGCCGGGCTGAGCCCGTATGTCGGCGGGTCGGTGGGGTTCTCCAACTTCTTCACCCAGTCCAGCGTCTCGGGTGCATACCAGTCGAGCAGTGAGCCCTTTGCGTCGTCCACCAACCTCAGCGATGGCGCGTTCGCCAAGACGCTCTTTGGCGGGTTCTACATTCCCGTGGGCTCCAATGGCGGGCAAGTGGACATCGGCGCCCGCTACCACTGGAACGGCGAGGCGCTGTACCTCACCGACCGGGACATCAGCTTCAACGCCATGGGCACGCCGGTACTGTCGGCGCGGCGCACGCGCGCCGACCTGCTCACCATCCAGGTCGGCTTCGCCTTCGGCCGACGCTAGTCCTCAGCTGGCGGTGGTGGCGCGGAACGTCCCGCTGGCGCGCAGCGCCAGCATCTCGCGTGCGCGCACCATCGCCGCCTCGAGGTCGGGCACCAGGTTGTCCTCGCCGATCTCGTCGAGCAGGTCCGACTTGCCCAGTGCCAGCATCGGCTGCGAGTGCACCCCGCTGAGGATGAGCGTCGAACCGTCCTTGCGCCCCTTCTTCACGAGGTCGTGAATCACGCCGAGCCCGGTGGCGTCGAGCACGTTCACCCGCGCGGTATGCAGCACCAGCACCTTGGGCGCGCGTTCGATCTCGGCCATCGTATCGCGGAACTTCTCGGCGGCGCCAAAGAAGAACGGTCCGTCGATCTCGTAGATGATCACGCCCGCCGGCACGTCGAGCTTGCGCAGCGCGCGGTCGGCTTCGTCGTCACCCACCGACCGCACCGTCGTGGCGTCGCCCATCTGCCGGATGAACAGGAAGGACGCCAGCACCATCCCCACGCCCAGCGCCACCGTCAGGTCCACGAAGACCGTCAGGAAGAACGTCGTCAGCAGCACCGCCACGTCGCCGCGCGGTGCGCTCAGCAGTCCGCGGAAGGTGCGCCACTCGCTCATGTTGTACGCCACCACCATCAGGATGCCGGCCAGGGTCGGCATCGGGATGAGCGACGCCCAGCGCCCGGCGAACAGCGTGATCAGCAGCAGCGTGATCGCATGCACGATGCCCGCCACCGGCGTGCGGCCGCCCGCGCGGATGTTCGTGGCGGTGCGTGCAATGGCCCCCGTCGCCGGAATGCCGCCGAACAGCGGCGTCACCACGTTGGCCACGCCCTGCGCGATCAACTCCATGTTCGACCGGTGCCGGCTGCCGATCATGCCATCGGCCACCACGGCCGACAGCAGCGACTCGATGCCGCCGAGGGCCGCGATGGTGAAGGCCGCGCCGACCAGCTGGGTGATCGTGTGGAGCGACACCGAGGGGAGGTGCGGCATCGGGAACGACGCGTCAATGGTGCCAAAGCTGCTGCCGATCGTCGCGACGTTCAGGTGCATCAGCTGTGCGGCCGCCGTCGTCAGCACCAGGGCGATAAACGGCGACGGCACGCGGGTCGTCAGGCGGTGGGCCGTTTGCACGATGGCAATCGTCGCCAGCGCGAGCGCGAGCGACGTGGCGTCCGCCGAGCCGGCGTGCTCGGCCAGCGCCTCGATCTTCAGCACGAACTCGGCGGGCACCTTGGCGAGGTCGAGGCCGAAGAAGTCGCGCAGCTGGCCGCTGGCGATCACCACGGCGATGCCGCTCGTGAAGCCGACCGTCACGGGGTGCGGGATGTACTTGATGACCCCACCCATCTTGGCGAGGCCGAGCGCAATCAGGATCACGCCGGCCATCATCGTGGCCACGATCAGCCCGTCCACACCGTGCTGCTGCACGATGCCGTAGACGATCACGATGAAGGCGCCCGTGGGACCGCCGATCTGCACCCGCGAGCCGCCCAGCGCCGAGATCAAGAAGCCGGCGATGATCGCCGTGTAGAGTCCGGCCTGCGGCGGCACGCCGCTGGCGATGGCGAACGCGATGGCCAGGGGCAGGGCGACGATGCCCACGATGACGCCCGCGGCCACGTCCTTGGCGAACTGCGGGCGATCGTAATCGCGCAGGGTCGTGACGATTTTCGGAAGCAGCATCAGTCGTCGCCCCGCACGCGCCGGTCCCGCTTCTTCGCGCCCGAGCGCTTCTTGCCGTCGAGCCGCCGTTCCACCGAAGCGCGCGTCGGTCGGGTCTTCTTCCTGGTGCGAGGCACCACCAGTGCGCGCCGTACCACATCGGCCAGCCGCCCCTCGGCCAGGTCGCGATTCTGGCGCTGGCTGCGCGTGTCGCTTGCCACCACCCGCAGCGTACCGTCGCCGTCGAGTCGCGATGCGAGCGCGACCAGGACGCGTGCACGCTGCGCGTCACTCAGCGCGGCCGACTCGCGCACGTTCCACGTGACCTCCACCCGGGTGGACGAGGTGTTGACGTGCTGGCCTCCCGGGCCGCCCGCGCGACTGGCGCGCACGACCAGTTCAGTACGGGGTATCGCAACGGATGCGTTCACGGCGAGGGGGACGTCAGCAGCCAACGGAGGTCCGGAAAAGAGACGGGATGCGCCACATCCTGTAATTATGATTGGGCAAGGACCCATTGGCACCCCTTAGGGTCTTGCATTGTGCGGCAGAAATACCGATCCTGAAGGTCTTGCATCCTGCAACGGTGCCACCCCGAGGCCATGCGCGCGAACTTCTTTGAGAGTGCGGACGACAAGTTCCGGGCGGTACTCGACCCACGGCGGGTCGTCCGCTGGCTGTACCTTGCCCGGTTTTCCGTCGCCACCTCCATCTACATCGCGGCCATTCAGGCGTGGCAGACCGCCGACCCGGAAAAGACGCTGGTCGCATCGCTGTGCTTTGCGCTCACGACGATCGTCGTCGTGGCCTCGTCCATCTGGACGGAAGTGCAGCGCAAGCCGCCCACCATTGGGTATCTGTACGGACAGTTCGTCTTCGACCTGATGGTCGTCACCTCCGTGGTGCACGTCACCGGCGGAGCGGCGTCGGGGTTTGCCGCGCTGTACATCCTGGTGAACGCGGCGGCCGCCATCCTGCTTCCCACGCGGGGTGCGCTGCTGGTGGCCGGACTCGGCAGCACCTTCTACGTGGCCGACGTCATCGTGGTCGGTGCGGGGCAGCTGTCCGTGCCGTTGATGCTGCAGCTCGCGGTCTTCGTGACCGTCGCGTTCGGTTCGAGCGCCATTGCGGCCCGATTGCGGGAGCGCGGACAGGGCACCGAGCGCCTGGAAGCCGAACTGGCCAGCGTGCGGCTGCGCGCCGCCGACATCCTGGCGAATATCCGCAGCGGCATCATTACCGTCGACGAGTTCGGGGCGCTGCAGTACGCCAATCCGATGGCGAGCGAACTGCTGGGCCTGCCGCTGGACACGGCCATTGGTCGAATGGTGATCGGTGACCTGTCCCGCATCGCGCCCGTGATCGGCAACGCGCTCGATCGTGCGCTCCATCAGGAAGTGCACAGCAGCCGCTCCGAGGGGTTCCTCACGCACGACGGGCGCGCCTTTCCGGTCGGGCTCACCACCACGTCGGACGACGGGGACCGCCGCCATGTGCCGCGCACGGCGACGGTCATCTTTCAGGACATCAGCGACCAGAAGCGCCTGGAAAGCCTGAACCTGCGGGCGCAACGCCTGGAGGCAGTGGCCGAACTCTCCGCGTCGCTCGCCCACGAGATCAAGAATCCGCTGGCCTCCATTCGCAGCGCCGTCGAGCAGATGTCGCGTCGCCCGGCGGCCAACGACGATGAGCGGACGCTCGGCAACCTCATTGTGCGCGAGTCCGACCGGCTGTCGCGCCTGCTCACCGAGTTCCTGGATTTCGCGCGCGTGCGCGTGACAAAGGTGGAACCGGTGGATCTCGGCCAGATGGCCAAGGCCGCCGCCGCGTTGGCGCTGGCGCATCCGAAGAATGCCACGGACGTGCGTCTCGACGTGGAAGTGCCGGGCATCCTGCCGCAGTTCGACGGTGACGAGGACCTGCTGCATCGGGCGGTCTTCAACCTGGTGCTCAATGCGCTGCAGGCGGCACCCGACAGCAGCACGGTGCGGGTGTCGGTGCGCGCGGTCGAGCAGGATCGACTGCCGTCCGGGGTCCCCTTCGAGAACGGCGCATTCGAGATCGTCGTGGCCGACACAGGACCCGGCATTCATCCGGACGTGCGTGAACGGTTGTTCGAGCCGTTCAGTACCACCAAGCCCGGCGGGACGGGGCTCGGCCTGGCCGTGACCTACCGCGCCATCGAGGCGCACCGCGGATACATCCTGGTTGACAGCGACGAACAGGGGACGCGGTTCTCGGTCCTGTTGCCGCGCACCCCACGCAGTTCTGGAGGTTTGACGTGACGGACCGACCCAAGCCCACGGTGCTCGTCATCGACGACGAGATGGGCATCCTCGAGACCCTCGAGATCCTGCTGCGCACCGAGGGTTTTGCGCCGCAGATTGCGCAGGGCGGCCGCGCCGGCCTGGAGGCCATCGAGAGCGGCAATCACGACATCGTGCTCACCGACGTGCGCATGCCGCAGGTCACCGGCGTCGAGATCCTGGCGGCCGCGCGCCGCAACGATCCCGACGTGCCCGTGATCCTGATGACGGCGCAGGCGACGCTGCAGTCCGCCGTGCAGGCCGTCAACGAGGGGGCGTTCTACTACATCCAGAAGCCGTTCCGCAATGACGAACTCGTGGCCATCCTCCGCCGCGCCGTGGAGCATCGCTACCTGCGCATGGAGAACAGGTCGCTCAAGAAGGAAATCCGGCGGCGCGACCGCGCCACCGAAGGGGCCCCCATCGGGGCCAACAAGAAGTGGCTCGAGGTGATGCGCATGGCCGAGGCGGTGGCGGCCACCGAATCGACGGTCCTGATCACCGGCGAGTCCGGCACGGGAAAGGAAGTGGTGGCCCGCTACCTGCACGAGCTCTCTCGCCGCGCCGACGGGCCGTTTCTCTCCATCAACTGCGGCGCGCTCCCCGAAGGGCTGCTCGAGAGCGAACTCTTCGGGCATGTGAAGGGATCATTCACGGGCGCCGTGCGCGACAAGTCGGGGCTCTTCTCGGCGGCCGGCGGCGGCACGTTCTTTCTGGACGAGATTGGCGAGACGACGCAAGCCACGCAGGTGAAGTTGCTGCGCGTGCTGCAGCAGCGGGAGATCATTCCCGTCGGTGCCACCGATGCGGAACCCATCGATACGCGAATCATCGCGGCGACCAACCGCGATCTCGAGGACGAGATCAAGCGCGGCAACTTTCGCCGCGACCTGTTCTACCGGCTGAACGTCATCGCCATCCACCTGCCGCCGCTGCGCCAGCGGCTCGACGATATCCCGTTGCTCGCGGAGGCCTTCCTCAAGGCAGCCGGCGAGCAGCGTGGCGAACAGGTGAAGCGACTGAGCGTCGACGCCCTGGAGTTGATGTCCGACTATGCGTGGCCGGGCAACGTGCGCGAACTCGAGAACGCGCTGGAGCGCGCCGTCATCCTCTGTCCGGGCCCGGTGATCGGCCTCACCGCCCTGCCGGAGCGGCTGGCCGAGCGGCGCGCAGAGCCGCTGGTGGCGGAGCGCCCCGCGCAGAATCCGACGCTCGAGACCATCGAGCGCGCCTACATCGTGTGGGTATTGCAGAGCGAGCAGGGCAACAAGACGCGCGCCGCCGAGACGCTGGGCATCGACCCGTCGACGCTGCATCGCAAGCTCGCGCGGTACGGAGTGGACGTATGAGGGAGCCCGCGGCGCGCTGGCCATGACGGACGTGGCCCACGCCGTCGAACGGCGCACGCTCGTGGCAACCATCGCCATCGCCGTGCTGCTCGCCCTGTTCGCGATGAACGACATGCCCGTCGGCCTCTTTCAGGACGACGGGCATTACCTGATTCTGTCGCGCGCGCTGGCGCACGGCGACGGCTATCGCTACACCAATCTGCCGGGGGCGCCCGGCGCGACGCATTTTCCGCCGGGATTCCCGCTGCTGCTCGCCCCCATCTGGTGGCTCGCGCCGAGTTTCCCGGCCAACGTGGTCTTCTTCAAGCTGGTGAACGTGGCGCTGCTCCCCCTCGCGGCGCTCGCCGTGCGCAACTTTGCCCGGCGCGTCGGGGGACTCTCCGTGGTCGCGTCGTCGGTGCTTGCCGTGACCAGCATGGCCACCGTGCCGGTGCTCCTGTTCAACGGCATCATGTTTTCCGAGACGGTGTTCGTCGCCGCGCTGTGCGCCACGCTGATCCTGGCCGAGCGACTCGTCGCGCGCCCGGCGCCCCCGGCACACCCGTGGACGGACGCCGTCCTGGTCGGACTCGCCCTCGGTGCGCTCGCCTTGTTGCGGACGCTGGGCCTCGCGGCGCTGCCGGCGGCGTTCGCGCTGCTGGTCGTGCGCCGCCGCGGTCGCGACGCGGCATGGGTACTGGGCAGTGCGCTCCTCGTGCTGGCGCCGTGGCTCTGGTGGACGGCGTTGCACGGGCATGACGTACCGGGCAGCATCACCGGCGGATACGGGTCATACGCCGGCTGGCTCGTGGATGCGTATCGCGCGGGGGGCGCGCCGTTCGCCGCGTCGGTGCTGCGCGAGAATGCCCGAGGGTTGCTGACGCCACTGACGCTCTTCGGCGTGGGCGATGCGCCGCGCTGGGTGCGGGTCGCGGCCTTGCTGCCGCTGCTGGCATTCCTCGGTACCGGACTGCGCGTGCTGTGGCGCCGGGCACCGGTGACGGTGCTGATGCTCGGACCGTATCTGCTCGCGCTCCTGGTGTGGCCCTATCCACCTGACCGCTTTCTTTGGCCACTGTGGCCACTGCTCCTGGTCGCGGGCGTCCTTGGTGTGCAATCGCTGGGATGGGGTGCCCATGTGCGCCGGCCAGCCCAACTGGCGGCGCGCGTGGTGGCGTACGCACTCGTGGCGCTTTTCTCTGTCTGGCATGTACGCACCTGGCCAGGCAAGA
>CANNKR010000063.1 GCA_947504615.1 Gemmatimonadota bacterium
CCTACCGTCCACCATCTACCGTCTACCGTCTACCGTCTATCCCTACGCCTCTTTCTTCTGCCGCTTCGCCGACAGTTCCAGCAGCGGAGGCTGCTTGTTGGTCACCGTCGCTTCTGTCACGGTCACCCCCACCACGTCGTCGCGTCCCGGCAGGTCGAACATCGTGTCGAGCAGCAGTTCCTCGACGATCGCCCGCAGTCCGCGCGCGCCCGTCCCGCGGTCGAGCGCCTTTTTGGCGATCGCCTTCAGGGCCCCTTCGTCGAACGTCAGCGTCACGTCCTCCAGCTCGAACAGCTTGGAGAACTGCTTGGTGATCGCGTTCTTGGGCTCCTTGAGGATCCGCACCAGCGACGCCTCGTCGAGCGACTCCAGCGGCACCGACACCGGCAGGCGCCCCACCAGCTCCGGGATCAGCCCGAAGCGCAGCAGGTCGTCAGGCTCCACGAACTTGAAGATGTGCGCGCTCTTGCCGCCCTTGGCCGCCAGCTGGTCCTCGGCGCTGAAGCCGATCTGGCGCTTGCCCATGCGCGCCTCGATGATCTTCTCCAGGCCGTCGAACGCGCCGCCGCAGACGAACAGGATGTCCTTGGTGTTGATCTGGATGTACTCCTGCTGCGGGTGCTTGCGGCCCCCCTGCGGCGGCACGCTGGCCACCGTCCCCTCGAGGATCTTCAGCAGGGCCTGCTGCACGCCTTCGCCCGACACGTCGCGCGTGATGCTCGGGTTCTCGCTCTTGCGCGCAATCTTGTCGAGCTCGTCGATGTACACGATGCCGCGCTCGCATTCGGCGACATTGAAGTCGCCCGCCTGCAGCAGCCGCACCAGGATGTTCTCCACGTCTTCGCCCACGTAGCCCGCTTCGGTCAGCGTCGTCGCGTCGGCAATGGTGAACGGCACGTCGAGGATGCGGGCCAAGGTCTGCGCCAGCAGCGTCTTGCCCACGCCGGTCGGGCCGATGAGCAGGATATTCGACTTGTCCAGCTCCACGTCGCCGTCACGCTTGGGGCTGTTGATGCGCTTGTAGTGATTGTAGACCGCCACGGCCAGCGCCTTCTTGGCCGGATCCTGCCCGATCACGTACTGGTCCAGGACGTCCTTGATCTCCTGCGGGGCCGGTACCCGCGTCACCGCCTCGCCTACCTCGCGCTCTTCATCCTCGGAGAGGATCTCGTTGCACAGCGCAATGCACTCGTTGCAGATGTACACGGACGGACCGGAAATGAATTTCCGGACGGCGTCCTTGGACTTTCCGCAAAATGAGCAACGCAGGTGGCGATCGTGGGACATCGAGTTCATCAAGCCTCAGCCAATGAGGTGCGGCCGGCGGGTGACTCCCAACCGACGCACGACCTTCTCTGTAGTAACACCCGACGCGCGTCGGGGGCAAGCGATCCCGGGGCCGCGGACCTCGTGAACCCTTTCACAAGACCCGCCGCGCCCCGTTACTTCGTGGCGGTGACCGCGGCGACCGCCGCAATGACCTCGGCTTCTTCCTCGCGCGGCGTCACCACGTTGTCGATGATGCCGTAGTTCTTGGCCTCTTCCGCCGACATGTAGAAGTCGCGGTCGAAGTCCCGTTCGATCTGCTCCACCGTCCGCCCCGTGTGCATCGACATCAGGTCGTTCATCTTGCCGCGCAGGTACAGGATTTCCCGCGCTTGGATCTCGATGTCCGCCGCCGTGCCCGAGGAGCCGCCCGACGGCTGGTGCATCATGATGCGCGCATGCGGCAACGCCGATCGCTTGCCCTTGCGCCCACCCGCCAGCAGGAAGCATCCCATCGACGCCGCCATGCCCATGCAGATCGTGTTCACCGGCGACTTCAGCCAGCGCATGGTGTCGTACATGGCCAGCCCCGCCGACACGCTGCCGCCCGGCGAGTTGATGTACAGGTGGATGTCGCGTCCGGGGTTGTCCGCCTCGAGAAAGAGCAGCTGGGCGATCACCATGTTCGCCACATCGTCGTTGATCGGGGTGCCCAGGAAAATGATGCGGTCCATCAGCAGGCGCGAATACACGTCGTAGCTGCGCTCGCCGCGGCTCGACCGTTCGATGACGTAGGGATTCGGGATGATAGCCATGAAGGTGTCCTTTGCCTGGAAGTGTCGGTTCGTGCGGTGCGTGTCCGGCCCGGGGGCCGCAGCTGCCTGATGATCGTCGGGCTTACGCCTGCTCGACGGTGTTGCGGGCCAGGAGCCATTCGAAGACGCGGTCCTCGGTGATTCCCCGCTCGATTTCCTGCAGCCGTCCTGCCTTCTGCAACTGTGCGTACACCTGCCCCGGATTCGCGCCGCGCTTTTCGGCCATCTCCTGAATCCGAGTATCGACATCGGCCTCGCCCGCCGTGAGTCCCTCGCGGGTCCCCAGCGTCTCGAGCACCAGGTCGCGCCGCACCTGGCGTTCCGCGGTTGCCTTGAACTCCGTCGCGAAGCGCTCCAGCTCGGCTTCGGGAATCTGGTAGGCCTTGGCGTACGACTGCACCAGGTGCGCCACCCACGACGGCGGCACGGCAAAGTCGTTGGCGCCGATGATGTCGTCGAGCAGCAGTCCGCGCACCTTGGCGTCGGCCTCGCGCACGGCCCCCTCTTCCAGATCCGAGCGGACCGCGGTCATCAGCGCGTCCACCGAGTCAAAGTCACCCATCTCGCGCGCCCAGGCGTCGTCCAGCGCCGGCAACTGCTTGCGCTTCACGTCCTTCAGTTCGGCGCGCACCATCTTCGTCTTGCCGCGCTGCGCTTCGTCCGGGAAGTCGTCCGGCCACCGGACCCCGCGCTCGATCGTCGCGCCCGGCGTCAGTTCCATGATGACTTCCGCGATCGCCGGGATCGCCTGACCGGCGCCCAGGACCACCCGGTATTCCTTCCCCTCCGGAAGCTCCCCGCCATCGTCCGCCATGGCGAGCATCACCACCACCATGTCACCCTCCGCCGGCTTCTCTTCCACCGGGGTCCAGGCGGCGCGCTGGTCGCGCATCTGCTCTACCTGTTCTTTCACCATGTCGTTGGTGACGACCGTCGACGGGCGCGTCACCTTGAACCCTTCGACCTTGGTGAACGTGATGTCCGGCTGCACCTCGCAGTGCAGCTCGAAGGTCAGCGCGTCATCCTCGCCGAACTTCACGTCGTGCGCGTGCGGCTGGGCGATCAGCTTCAGCTGTTCCTTGGCGATGACCGCCTCGTAGGCGTCACGCATGACCGCCTCCAGCGCTTCCTGCTGGATGACGTCGGCGTACTTCTTCTCGACCATCGCGGCCGGTGCCTTGCCTACGCGGAAGCCGGGCATGCGCACCTGCTGTGCGACGTGCCGGGCGGCGCGCTTCTTGGCGTCCTTGACCGTGGCGCCGGGGACGGCAACCTGAATGCGGCGCTCGGCGCCGTCAGCCTTCGTAGTGGTGATCTCGATGTCCATGGCGTGCGACCGCATTCCGGCGATAAGTGCGAACTAGGGAAGAATCCCCCGTCACCCAGGGACCCGGGTGGCGGGGGCAACTATAGAGGGAATTATAGGTGGCGGAGGGGGGAATTGGAATGCAAGGAGGGGGCGCGAGAGCACAAGAGCGCGAGAGCGCACGAACCTGCCCACCGGGTGCTCGCGTTCTGGCGCTCGTGCGCTCTGCTTTTCCCAATGCGAGAGGCGGGACTCGAACCCGCAAGGGTTACCCCACCAGCTCCTAAGGCTGGCGCGTCTGCCAATTTCGCCACTCCCGCGTCCCACCAAACTAGGGCCCGCGCCCCCCGCCGGTCAAAGCGAAGAGGCGGAGCCCACCCTCGGACCCCGCCCCAAACGCCCGTCTACCGTCTCCCGTCTCCCGTCTCCCGTCTACCGTCTACCGTCTACCGTCTACCGTCTACTACTCCCCGATCTTCAGGTTCACCACGCGCGTCCCGACACCCACCCGGTACACCAGCAGGCTCAGGTAGTCGCCGCCCTTCATCCGGGCCAGCGTCTTCTGCAGGTCGGCCGTTGCGCGGATCACCGTGGCTGGCTCCGGACGGATCACCTTCACGATGATGTCCTGCTGATCCAGCTTCTGTGCCGCCGGCCCCGCCGCATCCACGGCGATAACGCGCAGGCCGCGGAACTGATCGGCGATGTTGTTGGCCTTGGCCACCTCGGCCGAGATAGCCTCGAGCGTGATGCCAATCTTCGGGTTCGCGACGCTCTCGCTCGCGGCCGGCTTCTCCTCGGCGGTCGCCACCTGCTCAGCCTCGGCCGGCGCTTCCTGCAACTTGATATTGAACGTCTTCCGCTGGCCGTAGCGCACCACTTCCACCTCGATGCTCTCGCCAGGCTGGTGCATGCGCACCACGCGCTGCAGGCCCGAAACGCGGTCCACGTCCTTGCCTTCCACCTTCACGATGATGTCGCCCGGCTCCATGCCGGCGCGCTTGGCGGGCGAATCTTCGGTGTTGAAGCCCCCCACCTTGGCGCCCGCGATCTGCTTGAGCCCGGCCACCGCCGCGTCCTCGGCGTTCACGTCATTGATCGTGACGCCCAGGATCGCGCGTCGCACGCGGCCGTGCGTCACGATGTCGTCCATCACCGTCTTGGCCAGCGTGATCGGGATGGCGAAGCCGTAGCCAGAATAGAACCCGGTCTGGCTGGCGATCGCCGAGTTGATGCCGATCACCTCGCCGCGCGTGTTCATCAGCGGCCCGCCCGAGTTGCCCGGGTTGATCGCCGCATCGGTCTGGATGAAGTCCGTGATCGCGTAGTTGTCGCGGTTCAGCCCCGCCAGCTCGTTGCCGCGCCCCTTGGCGCTGATGATGCCGGCCGTCACCGTGAAGTTGAGGCCCAGCGGGTTGCCGATGGCCACCACCCACTCGCCGATCCGCAGCTTGTTGTCGTCGCCCAGCCCGACGACCGGGAGGCCCGAGCCGTCGATCTTGAGCACGGCCACGTCGGTCTGCGGGTCACGGCCGATGATCTTCGCCTTGAACTCGCGGCGATCGCTCATCAGCACCTTCACGCGGTCCGCACCCTCGACCACGTGATTGTTGGTCAGGATGTAGCCGTCCTTGCTGACGATGAAGCCCGATCCGCTCGATTCGGCCGGCCCCTGCTGCTGCTGGCGCGGATCGAGCTGGTTGAAGAATTCTTCGAAGCCGGGCGGCACGTTGCGGCGCTGCTGCTGCGGCGAGCCGGTGCCAGCGCGCGGGCGTCGCGCATCGCGCTCGGCCTGGATGGAGACCACGGCCGGCGTCACGCGCTCGGCGATGGCGGCAAAGCCCTCGCTGGGCGCGCCCACGGGCAGCGGCGCCAAGGTCTCGGTGCGCACCTTGCCGCCGGACTGGGCAAAGAGCCCCTGCGTCCAGTCGAGTGAGGAAGCGAAGAAGACACCGCCGATGAAGGCGGTGGCGGCGATGGCCGCGATCCTGGAACGGGAGAAATGGAAGGTCATGGTAGGAACAGTAGCTGTGGGTTAGGTCGGCTCGTTAGACCCCCGCGGGGGTGAAAAGGTTTCCGGCGGGGGGCACCCGGGATCGCATGATCGCGAGGCCGCAAGAGCGCGAGAGCGCGAGAGGTATCCCCCAGGCATTCTCGCGCTCGTGCGTTCGTGCGTTCCTGCGTTCGCGCGCTCCTTCTTACGTCTTCTTCTCGTCCACAATCTCGTAATCAGCGTCGGCCACGTCGTCGCCCTTCTTCTCGGCTTCCGGGGCGGCCCCATCGGCCGGCGGCGGCGCGTCGTTCGACGCCTGCTGCTGGGCATAGAACGACTGCCCGGCGGCCTGGTATGCGGCCGTCAGCTCCTCGAGCGCCGCACGCACCTCGGCGAAGTCCTCGCCGCGGTGCGCCTTGCGGGCGCGCTCCACCGCTGCGTCGAGCCGCGTCTTGATCTCGGCCGGGAGCTTCTCGCCCCAATCCTTGGCGTTCTTCTCCACCTCGTACGCCATGGAGTCCAGCCGGTTGCGGGCGTCGATCTCTTCGCGGCGCTTCTTGTCTTCCGTCGCGTTGAGCTCGGCGTCGCGGATCATCCGCTCCTTCTCCGCGTCCGTCAGTCCGCTCGACGACTCGATGCGGATCTTCTGCTCCTTGCCGGTCGCCTTGTCGCGCGCCGTCACGTGCAAAATGCTGTTCGCGTCGATGTCGAACGTCACTTCCACCTGCGGCGTGCCGCGCGATGCCGGCGGAATGCCCGTCAGCTGGAACTTGCCGATGGTCTTGTTGTGCAGCGCCAGCTCGCGCTCGCCCTGCAGCACGTGGATCTCGACCGTCGTCTGGTTGTCGTCGGCCGTCGAGAAGATCTCCGACTTCTTGGTCGGGATCGTCGTGTTGCGCGGGATCAGCACCGTGGTCACGCCGCCCAGCGTCTCGATGCCCAGTGACAGCGGCGTCACGTCGAGCAGCAGCACGTCCTTCTGCTCGCCCGTCAGCACGGCGCCCTGGATGGCCGCACCCACCGCCACCACTTCGTCGGGATTCACGCCCTTGTTCGGCTCCTTGCCGAAGAAGTCCTTCACCACCTGCTGGATCTTCGGAATGCGCGTCGAGCCGCCGACGAGCAGCACCTCGTCGATCTCGGCGGGGGTCATGCCGGCATCCTTGAGCGCCTTCTTCATGGGCTCGAGCGTGCGCTGGACGAGATCGTCCACCAGCTGCTCGAACTTGGCGCGGGTCATCTGGTAGTTGAGGTGCTTCGGCCCCGACTGGTCGGCCGTGATGAACGGCAGGTTGATGTCGGTGCTCTGCGTGCCGGAGAGCTCGATCTTGGCCTTTTCCGCGGCTTCCTTGAGGCGCTGGAGCGCCATGGGATCCTTGGACAGGTCGATCGCCTGGTCGCGCTTGAACTCGGTGACCAGCCAGTCGATGATGCGCTGGTCGAAGTCATCGCCGCCGAGGTGCGTGTCGCCGTTGGTCGACTTCACCTCGAACTGCTTGGAGCCGTCCACTTCGTACAGTTCCAGCACGGAGATGTCGTAGGTGCCGCCGCCCAGGTCGAAGACCGCGATCTTCTCGTCCTTCTTTCCCTTCTTGTCCAGGCCGTACGCGAGCGCGGCCGCGGTGGGCTCGTTGATGATGCGCAGCACCGTGAGGCCGGCGATCTCGCCGGCGTCCTTGGTGGCCTGGCGCTGCGAGTCGTTGAAGTAGGCGGGCACCGTGATGACGGCCTTGGACACGCTGTGCCCGAGGTAGTCTTCGGCGGTCTGCTTCATCTTTTGCAGGATCATCGCCGAGATCTCGGGGGGCGAGTACTTCTTGCCCTGGACCTCGACGCCCACCTGGTCGTTGGCGCCGTGGGCCACCTTGTACGGCACGCGCTTCAGTTCCTCGGTGGCTTCGGACGTCTTGCGGCCCATGAAGCGCTTGATCGAGAAGACCGTGTTGGCCGGGTTGGTGACCGCCTGACGCTTGGCGATCTGGCCCACCAGGCGCTCGCCGTCCTTGGTGAAGCCCACCACCGACGGGGTCGTGCGACCGCCCTCGGCGTTCGGAATGACGACCGGGTCGCCTCCCTCCATCACGGCCACCACGGAGTTCGTGGTGCCCAAGTCGATGCCAATGACCTTGTCTGCCATCTGGTCCTCGTTCTAGTGAAGTGCCGCGCGGCCGTCGCGCCGTAGAGGTTCCCGACGGATCGTCAGGAACGCCGGTTTCGCCGGACTGGGTCAACTATCAGGCAAGGGTGGGGCCACAGAAGGACTGCCGAAATGGCCGAATCCACCGAAAAGAGTCGTTACTAATGGCAGGGCAACGACTTGCGATATGCCAACGTGCAAGAAAGGCAGGGGATCACACCTTGACGAACGGCTTTCGTCCATCGACTATCGTCTGACCATATGATCCCAATCGGCGACGATAATCCGACGGTCCGAGTACCCGTGGTGACGATTTTCCTGATCGTCGCGATGTTTGCCGTGTGGGTGCTGGTCCAGGGGGCCGGGTTCGACGAGAACCTGTTGGTGGCGAGCGTGTGCAACCTGGGGATGGTGCCCGGCGAGTTGACGCATCTCGCGCCGCTGGGCTCGGGGATTCCCATTGGGCCGGAGATGGCCTGCGTCATCGACGGTCAGCGCATCAACATCCTGACGCCCCTGCTGTCCATGTTCCTGCACGGCGGGTGGGGCCACATCATCGGCAACGCGATGTTCCTGTGGGTCTTCGGGAACAACATCGAGGACGTGGTGGGGCGGGGGCGGTTCCTCGCGTTCTACCTCCTGTGCGGACTGGTGGCGTCGGCGGCGCACATCGTGGTGGATCCGGGATCCCCGATCCCGACGGTGGGGGCATCGGGGGCGATCTCGGGTGTGATGGGTGCGTACCTCGTGCTCTTTCCGAAGGTGCGCGTGCGGATGCTTTTCCTCTTCGTCATCATCCTGAAAGTCATCCCCATTCCGGCGTGGCTGGTGCTGCTCTACTGGTTCGGCCTGTAGTTGCTGAGTGGCTTGCCCGAGCTCCTGTCGCCGAGCCCGGAGATCGCGGGGGGCGTCGCGGTGTGGGCGCATGTGGGCGGGTTCGTGGCCGGCGTGCTGCTGATCAAGGTGTTCGAGAATCCCGTCCTGGCCGAGCGTCGGCACGCTATCCTGTTGTCCCGTGGCGAGTTCGACGCGTTGGCGTGATGAGTCGCGCGTCGCAGCGCGGTGCGGACCCACCCAAGGTTTGTAACGGTTCTGTTACAAGGGCCATGCGCCCCGCACCCCTTTTGGCGCATCTCGTTGTGGCGGCGTAGCTTTGATGGCTGTGGGGCAGAGCGACGAGTTGCCCGCCTTGCAGGCGCCCGGCGTTCGTCGGACGCCCGAGACATGTAATCCCACCCCGACGGAGCGACGCCCGTGCGGCTGATCCCAAAGGACGAAGGATTCTTCGAGTTGTTCGACGCGATCGGAAGCAAGATCGTCAAGTCGGCGGCGGTGCTCGACCAGCTGTTTTCCGAGCCCACGCGCATGGACTTCTACGCCACGCAGATCAAGCTGATCGAGCGCGAGGCCGATGAGATCACCCACGAGGTGATGACCCGGATTGACCGCAGTTTCGTGACGCCACTGGATCGCGAGGACATTCACATGCTCGCGACCGCGCTCGACACCGTGGTCGACCTCATCGACGGCACGGCGCGGCGTGCGCTGATGTTCAACGTGACCGATCGCAAGGAGCCCGCCAAGGCGTTGTCGGCGCTGATCCTGCGGTCCGCCGTCTGCATCGAGCAGGCCGTGAAGGCCGTGCGCGACTCCAAGGCGGTGGCTCTGGCGGCGCGCGAGGTGAAGATCATCGAGGAGGAAGGCGACGCGATTTATTCCGACGCCGTCGGTGCGCTGTTCCGCATGCCCGGCGCCGACCCGCTCGAGGTGCTGAAGTGGAAGGAGCTGTACGACAACCTGGAACACGCGCTTGATGAATGCGATGACGTGATGAACGTGCTCGAGAGCATCTCCCTCAAGAACAGCTGACCGTGATCACGTTCGTCCTCGTGATCATCGGGATTGCGTTCCTGTTCGACTTCATCAACGGCTTCCACGATTCGGCGAACTCCATCGCCACCATCGTCGGCACGCGGGTGCTGAGTCCGGTGGCCGCCGTGCTCTGGGCCGCGACGTTCAACTTTGCCGCCGCCTTCTTCGGTAGCACCGCTGTGGCCAAGGCGGTGAGCAACGGCTTCGTGGTCCAGAGCTTCGTGGACCCGTGGGTGATCTGTGCCGGGCTCCTGGGCGCCATCATCTGGAACCTGTTCACCTGGTGGTACGGCATTCCGTCGAGCTCGTCGCACGCGCTCATCGGCGGCTTCGCCGGTGCGGCGGTCTCCAAGGGCGGAATTGGCGCGCTGAGCTGGGGGCGCAAGTGGATCGAGACGCTGTCGGCCATCGTGTTGTCGCCGATGCTCGGCATGCTCGTGGCGTTCGCGCTGATGGTGCTGCTGTACAACGTGTTCCAAAAGGCCTCGCCGCACCGGGTGGACAAGGTCTTTCGCCCCGGGCAGCTGTTGAGCTCGGCCATGCTCTCGTTTGCGCACGGCAGCAACGACGCGCAGAAGACGATGGGCATTGTCGTGGGACTGCTCGTGGCTTCCAAGCAGTATTTCGTCGGCAAGACGGGGTGGATGTCGCACCTCTACCTCGAGGACACGAGCCGCATCCCGTACTGGGTGGAGATCTGTGCCTACTCGGCCATCTCGCTGGGCACGCTGTTCGGCGGCTGGCGCATCGTGCGCACGATGGGGTCACGCATCACGCGACTGCGCCCGGTGGGCGGGTTCGCCGCCGAGACGGCGGGGGCCATCGTGATCATGACGGCGTCGAAGTTCGGCATTCCCGTCTCGACGACGCACACCATCACGGGCGCGATCGTCGGCGTGGGAGCCACCAACCGGTTGTCGGCGGTGCGCTGGGGGCTGGCTGGCCGGATCGTCTGGGCCTGGGTGGTGACGATTCCTGCGGCGGCGGCGGTGGCGGGCGTGATGTACGTCCTCATGCAGCCGTTCACCAAGTAGGAGTTTCGCGGTGTCGGCGAGCGTGGCGACGTTGAATCGCGAGCTGTCGTGGCTGGCGTTCAACGGTCGCGTGTTGCATGAAGCCGCCGACGCGCGCACGCCCTTGCTGGAACGGCTGAAGTTCCTGGCCATTTTCGGGGCGAATCTCGACGAGTTCTACATGGTGCGGGTGGCCGGCGTGCGTCGGCAGTTGGCGGCCGGCGTGAGCCGCGCGGGGCCCGACGGCGTATCGCCGACCGACCTGCTCGATCGCATTGACGTCACGGTGCGCGGGATGCTGGCCACGCAGCAGCGCATTCTCGAGGACGACGTGCTCCCCGAGCTGGCATCGCACGGCGTGCGCCTGCTCGCTATGGACGACCTCGACGCCAACGAGCGCGCGGCGGTCGATGCGTTTTTTGACTCGCAGGTCTTTCCGGTGTTGACGCCGCTGGCTGTCGATCCCGGGCATCCGTTTCCCTACATCTCCAACCTGTCGCTGTCGCTGGCCGTGGAGTTGCATGAGCCCGAGGCGGGGACGGATCACTTTGCCCGGGTGAAGGTCCCCAAGTCGCTGCCACGCTGGGTGCCGGTGCGCCCCCTGCAGTACCTGCCGCTCGAAGCGCTCATCGGCGCGCATCTCGACCAGCTCTTCCCCGGGATGCGGGTGACGGGACACCACGCCTTTCGCATCACGCGTTTTTCGGACCTCGAGATTGCGCCCACCGAGGAGCCCGAAGACCTGCTGGCGATGATCGAGGAGCAGGTGTTCCAGCGGCGATTCGGTGAAGTCGTGCGCCTCGAAGTGCAGCGTGGCATGCCCCAGGTGCTGCGCGCGCTCTTGCTGGAAGAGCTGCGCGAATCGGAAGATCCCGAGATGGCGCCGCTCACCGAGCGCGAGGTGCACGAGCCGGGGCGGCTGCTCGACCTGGGTGACCTGCACGCGTTGGCGGCGCTCGACCTGCCGGAGTTTCGGGACCCGCCATTCGTGCCGGTCACGCCCGTGGAGCTGCGCGCCGGCCGCTCCGTGTTTGAGGCCATCCGCGAGCACGATGTGCTGTTGCATCACCCGTTTGATTCGTTTCCGGCCACCGTGGAGCGTTTTCTCGACGAGGCGGCGCACGACGAGCACGTGCTGGCCATCAAGATGACGCTGTACCGGACCTCGGGCGACACGGCCGTGGTGCGCGCGCTCACCGAGGCGGCGCAGGCGGGCAAGCAGGTGGCCGTGCTGGTGGAGCTGCAGGCGCGCTTTGACGAGGCCAACAACATCACCTGGGCGCGCACGCTCGAGTCCTTTGGCGTGCACGTGGTCTACGGCCAGCCGGGCATCAAGACGCACGCCAAGCTGGCGCTGGTGGTGCGCCGCGAGCCCGACGGGATTCGCCGCTATGTGCACATCGGTACCGGCAACTACAACTCCAAGACGGCGCGCACCTACACCGACATGGGGCTGTTGAGCTGCAATGAGTCGCTTGGCGCCGACGTCTCGGAACTGTTCAACACGCTGACGGGCTTCTCGCGACAGCGGGTCTACCGCAAGCTGCTGGTGGCCCCGGTGAACCTGCGGGAGCGGCTCGTGGCGCTGATTGCGCGCGAGGCGGACAACGCCCGTGCCGGCGCCCCGGCGCGCATCGTGGCCAAGATGAACAGCCTGGTGGACTCGCAAGTGATCGATGCGCTGTGCGACGCGTCGAACGCGGGCGTGGAGATCGACCTGATCGTGCGCGGCATCTGCTGCCTGCGGCCGGGGGTGGCCGGCGAATCGGAGCGCATTCGCGTGGTCAGCATCATCGGGCGCTTCCTCGAGCACTCGCGCGCCTGGCGCTTCGAGAACGGCGGCGAGCCGGAGTACTACATCGGCTCGGCCGACTGGATGCCGCGCAACCTCGACCGGCGCGTCGAGGCGATGGTGCCGATCCTCGACGCCTCACTGCATCCGCGGTTCGAGTCGCTGTTCGAGGTCTGCCTGGCGGACAATCGCCAGGCGTGGGACCTGCAGCCGGATGGTGAATGGGTGCAGCGCCACGCCGGCGCCGATGAAGAACGCGCGACGCACAAGCGGCTGCTGCGGGATTCGTGGGGGATCGTGCGTTTCGCGCGCATGTCCGCCGAGTCGGCGCCACCCTTGGTGGTCTGAACCGCCGGCGCTGGCTACTCTTCCTCGCCCCCGTCGACCACGCGACCATCCGGCGTGACGATCTCCACGGGCGTGCCGGCCATCTCCTCGAGCAGCCCCTTCTTGCGGTTCGCTCCCCACAGTTCGAGGCGCATCGTCTTGGCGCGCGGGTCGGGGTGCGCGGTGATCCGCATGGCGCGATCCATCCAGCGCACCTTCAACTGAAGCACGGCGGCCGAGTGCCCGCGGTCGAAGCCATCCGCCACGCGCAGGATGGCGGCGAGGCGCTGGATGCGCTCGCGCGTGGCGCGGTCGAGCTTCCCGAACATCTCGTGCCTGGTGCGGTCGGGCGCCGACCCGCGGTGGTAGCGTGCCACGTGCGCCATGATCGTCTGTTCTTCCGGCGTCATCCCCAGGAAATCGGCGTGCTGGATGAGATGGAACGAATGCTTGTGGTGCTTCTGGTAGTTGATGTGATAGCCGACGTCGTGAAGCAGCGCGGCGTCCGACAGGACCACCCGATCGGCCGGACTGCAGCCGACGCGCGATCCGATGGCGTCGAACAGCTGCATCGCCAGACGCTGCACCTGCCGTGCATGGGGCTCCTCGAAGTGGCAGCGTTCGGCGAACTCGCGCACCGAACGCTCGCGCGCCTCGCCGGGGTCGCTCACCACGGGCGTGACGCGCGCGATGTCGAGCAGCAGCCCTTCGCGAATGCCGTAGGCCGAGGCCACAAAGGTGCGTGGTTCCACGCGACCGCAGACTTCGGCCGCCACGGCGAGGCCGGCCACGATGATGTCGGCGCGGCCGGCGTTCAGACCGGGCACGCCCAGGCGCTCGGCCGGCGTCAGTTCCTGGAGCATCTCGAGGATGTGCTCGATCTCGTGCCACGGCATGCGCGTGCCGTGCACCGAGTGCGCCACGCGCACGCCCTGCCGTGCGAGGAACATCCCGGCGAGGTTGGTGAAGGTGCCGCCGGAACCAATGACCTCGGCGCCGCGCCAGTCGTGTACTGGGATCGTCTCGCGCAGAGCCTCGCGCACGGCCTTCCGCAGCTTCCGGACCCCTTTGGGCGTCGGCCGGTCGCGCAGGAACTCCTCGGTGAGGCGCACCGCGCCAAACGGCAGCGAGACGTAGCGCTCCACGATCCCCTCGGCGGCCAAGGCGAACTCCAGCGAGCCACCGCCGATGTCCATGACGATGGCGCGTCCGCGTCCGAGATCGAAGTGGGCGAGGGCACTGCGAAAGGCCAGGCGTGCCTCTTCCTCGCCTTCGAGCATGCGCACGCGCAGGCCGGTTTGCTCCTTGATCTGCCGCAGGAAGGCCGCGCCGTTGCTTGCGCCCCGCACTGCGGAGGTGGCCACGG
The DNA here is from genome assembly GCA_947504615.1 of Gemmatimonadota bacterium. GTDB lineage: Bacteria > Gemmatimonadota > Gemmatimonadetes > Gemmatimonadales > Gemmatimonadaceae > PNKL01. Next base: position 13,888 of record CANNKR010000063.1, read on the forward strand.
CATCGACGCGCTTGCAGCCGATTTGCTTGGCCAGTGCGGCCATGCGGCCCAACGCCTCGAGCGCGAGGCGCATGGGCTCCTCGCCCAGCGCGCCGGTTTCCAGCAACCCGGTCTGGAGCCGCGGCGCGGCCTTCATTTCGTCGATGACGCGAATGGCGCCGGTGGGCGAGACATCGGCGATGATCTGCCGGATGGAGTTCGACCCGATGTCGATGGCGGCAATGCGCTGCTCCCCGTCCTCGCGCGGCGTGCGGGCGGATGGGGTGGTATGCAGGTGCAGCGGCGGTGACGTCACGTGCGCTCGACGAAGTGATGGAACACGGCTGCGAGACGCGGCCGTGCTGGCTCAGTACATGTTGGCGAAACTAACGAACTTGAAGCGGCCGCGCCGCTCCAGAATGGTCCCGAAGAGACGGCCGTCGCGCAATGGGGCGTCGCCCGAGGCAAATCGCACGGTGCAGTTGGCGTGCAGCCGATTGTCCCCCTGCTGCTCGGGCGCGCCGGGGCAGGAGAGCGCTTCGACGCGCAGCGGCCTGCCA
>CANNKR010000064.1 GCA_947504615.1 Gemmatimonadota bacterium
CACGGAGACCGGAGGTAACGGAGGGCCACGGAGGACTGACAAAACGTGAGGGATCGCGGCGGACCGTCCTCTCCGCCACGACCCCTTTGATTTGTTGTTCGCCGTACTCCGTGGCCCTCTGTGGACCTCGTGTTCCTCCGTGTTAAACGACTCGATCTCCGACCAAGGGTTCGGTTTTCTTCAACGTGGTCCTCGTCTTCCTCCGTGTTAAACAACTCGATCTCCGCCCAGGGGTTCGGTTTTCTTCAACACGGAGACCGGAGGTAACGGAGGGCCACGGAGGACTGACAAAACGTGAGGGATCGCGGCGGACCGTCCTCTCCGCCACGACCCCTTTGATATATTTCCGCAGTACTCCGTGGCCCTCTGTGGTTCTCGATTTCCTCCGTGTTGACCACACCAGGCCCAGCGGCCCATACCGACTGACCAAAAGCCAAAATGTCCACCCGCACCATCCGCGGGATCACATTTTCGTAGATCGGTGCAAAACGTTGCAGCGCAACGAGATAGCCTGTTGACAGTGTCGCGACACCAAGCTGGCACGAAATTTGGCTGTTGACCGTTCGTCGTCCGCAATTCTATCGTGACCGTCCCTGCAAGCTGATTCCGGCGAGCGTCGCGGCGGCGCTCGTTCCACGCCCAATGTCGTAACGGGGTGCGTAATGCAGCAAACGGAAACAAAGTCCAAAGGTTTCTTCCGTTCTTCTCCCTCCACCGCATTTGACCAGTACCTGCAGGACATCCAAAAGCTTCCCCTGATCTCAGATGCCGCCGAAGAGCGGCGCCTGGCGCGTCTGGCGCAGAAAGGGGATGAGGCCGCCGCCGAGCGGCTGGTGACGGCGAACCTCCGGTTCGTCATCTCGTACGTCAAGAAGTATCAGGGACACGGCCTCGACCTGTCCGAACTCGTCGCCATCGGCAACGAGGGCCTGCTGAAGGCCGTGCGGAAGTTCGATCCTGATCAGGGTGTCAAGTTCATTTCGTATGCGGTGTGGTGGGTTCGCCAGGCGGTGCTGAAGGCACTGGCCGAGCAGACGCGCTCCGTCCGCATCCCGCTCAACCAGAACTCGCAGCTCATTCGCCTGTCGCGCGCCGAGACGGTGCTCGCCCAGGTGTTGAAGCGCGATCCGACCGACAATGAAATCGGTCGCCTGCTCGACGAAACGCCGGAACAGGTGCGCGCCGCCAAGCAGATGTCGGCCACCGAGCTGTCGCTCGACGCGCCGGTCGATCGCAGCGATCGCGAGGCCTGCACTCTGGGCGAGCGGTTCTCGGGCGCTGATGGCGCCGAGATCGAGGAAGTGACCGACTACAAGCTCATGCGCGAGACGATCACGCGAGTGTTCTCGCGCTATCTCACGCCGCGCGAGCGGAAGATCCTGAACCTGTACTACGGTCTCGACGAGGGTGCCGAGGCAATGACGCTGGAGAAGATCGGCGCACTGATGGGCGTGACCCGTGAGCGCATCCGGCAGATCCGCGAGCGGGCGTTCGAGAAGCTGCGGGCGTCGCCGGAAGGGCGGTCGCTGGCCGGCTTCTGGGCCAACGTGAGTTAGCCACCGTACCTCCCCGGCAAGGGGTCGGTGACTACGAAGGGCTCGAGTCCAGCGATGGACTCGGGCCCTTCGGTTTTTCGCGCCGATTTCCGGTTGCCAAAGTGCTGCGCCGGGGAGTATCGTCACTCGTGCGCCGCTCCGCCGGGTGATTGAGGCGTCTATTGATGTATTGGATCAGCAAGCTCATTCATAAACTCTCGCGCCTCAAGCGGCGCTGGCTGATCCTCCTCGCCGTCATTGGGCCAGGCGTCATTACGATGGTGGCCGACAACGACGCCGGCGGCATTTCCACGTACGCGCAGACCGGGGCAAAGACCGGCTTCGGCATGCTGTGGGCCTTTATCATCCTCGTGCCCATGGTGTATTTCATCCAGGAGATGACGGTCCGGCTCGGGGCGGTCACCAAGCGCGGGCACGCCGAGGCCATCTTCGAGGGTTTCGGTCCGGGGTGGGGCTGGTTCTCCGTCTTCGACCTCGCGCTGATCAACTGGCTGACGCTTGTCACCGAGTACATCGGCATGACGCAGGCGGCGCTGATCTTCGGCGTCCCGGCGTGGCTCACCTGCTTTGGCGTCACCGCGCTGCTCATGACCATCGTCATCAGCGGAAAGTACTGGACCTTCGAGCGCATTACGCTGGTCTTCTGCCTCTTCAACATGGTGTATATCCCCGCCGCCTTCTGGGCGATGCAGTCGGGGAACGTGCATGATGGGTGGGGTGCAGTGGGGCGCGGCTTCTACAACCCGTCGTTCAACCTGACCGCCACCTTCGGCGTGCCCGCACTGCTGACCCTGATCATGGCCAACATCGGCACGACCATCACCCCCTGGCAGATCTTCTTCCAGCAGTCGGCGGTGGTGGACAAGGGCATGGACATCAAGGACATCCGGTACGGCAAGATCGACACGTTGGCCGGGGCGCTCCTCACCTGCGGCATCGCCGTCTTCATCATCATCGCCACGGCGGCGGCCTTCTATTACCACCCGGGCGGCCAGATCGTCGTCGAGTCGGCCGCCGAGACGGCCACGCGCATGCCCGAGGTGATGCCCGGACGCTGGGGACCCTGGGCCAAGGGGCTCTTCGCCATCGGGCTCTTCGACGCCGGACTGCTCGGCGCACTCTGCATCTCGCTGGCCACCAGTTGGGCGCTGGGCGAAGTCTTCGGCTGGGCGCACTCCCTTAATGAGAGCGTGCGTGAGGCGCCCTGGTTCTACGTCGGTTATGCGCTCATGCTCCTCTCGGCCGGCATCGTCTCGGTGGTCGCGAGTACGCAACTGCAGGATACGATCACGATTGTCGTGCAGGTGGTGGCCGTGACCCTGCTCCCGGTATCGCTCGTCTTCCTGGTCCTGCTGCTGAACGACAAGCAACTGATGGGCGACCACGTGAACACGCGCTCCCAGAACATCGCCAACGTGTCGATCACCGCGTTCGTGATCATCGTCTCGACGGCGTTCGGACTGTCTGTGCTCTTCCCCAACCTCCTCTCATGGATTGGAGGCTCCCGATGACGGCAATCGCGACACCCGGCGCACCGGCCCCTGCCGGCAGCGACTTCCAGCTGTACTCGTTTTCCGAACTGCTCGAACGCGCCGTCTCGGTCACGCGCGCCGAACTCAAGATCGGCAAGTTGACCGACCTCGTCTTCCGCCTGGCCGAGCCGTACCCCGAGGCCGTGGGCATCTTCATCGACCACAAGTGGGGGACGCCCAGCGAGTTCGTGCCCTGGGAGCGCGTGCAGCGCGTCGAGTCGGGGGCGGTGATCGTGTTGCCGCCGGACGTCGGCGAACGCTATCCGCCCTTCGTGGACCAGCCTGGCTGGATCCTGCTCAATGAGCACCTGATGGGCCGCACGATCCTCGACATGGACGGCCGGCGCGTCGAGGTCGTGAACGACGTGCAGCTGTTGCTGAGCCACGGGCGCATGGTCCTGGTGCACGTGGACGTCTCGTTCAACGGCTTCCTGCGGAAATGGGGGCTCGGCTTCCTGCGCCTCCGCCCGGACCGTCTGATCTCGTGGAAATACGTCCAGCCACTGTCGATCGAGGATGCCACGACGTCCGACAAGGTGACGCTCTCGCTCGCGCGCGCCGAGATGAACGAGTTGCCGAGCGAGGACCTGGCCGACGCGCTGGAAGAAGTCTCTGGGCAGGAGCAGGAAGCCATCTTTTCTGTGCTCGATGCGGAGAAGGCGGCCGAGACACTGCTCGAAGCCGAACCGCGTGCGCAGCGACAGATCATCGAAGACCTGCCCCCGGACCGCGCCCGTTCGATTCTTTCGGAAATGACCGTCGCGCAGATCGCCGACCTGCTGTCGGCGCTGCCGTGGGACGATCGCATCGCCCTCCTGGCGCTCGTCCCCAAGGACCAGGCCGAACGCGTGCGGCACCTCCTTGGCACCAGCGAGGCGACGGCCGGCTCGCTGATATCGAGCAGCTTCGTGGCGATGCCGCAGCACCTGACCGCGGTGGACGCGCTCTCCCGGCTGCGCGCCAGCGCACCCGATACCGATGCCGTGACGTATCTTTACGTCGTGACCGAACCGGACGGCGTGCTGCTTGGCGTCGTCGATCTCCGGGAACTCGTGCTGGCGAGCGAGTCGACGCTGCTGGAAGAGCTGATGGTCTCGCCGGCGGTGTCGGCCGATTCCGAGCTGGAGAAAGAGGACGTCATCGACCTGTTTGCGAAGTACCACTACCGTCTGCTGCCCGTGGTCGACGCCGGGGACCGGCTGCTTGGTGTGGTCGGCTACAAGGACATCATGCGATGACCGCACGCGCACGGCCGCACAGCAGCGAACCGGAGAGGCCTGATGCCGCGCATTGAGATGACGCGCAGCGTCCGGATCGCGTTGCTCGTGTTGCGCATCTACCTCGTCGGGATGCTCCTGCTGATCCTGCTCAAGTTCATGCAAACGTTCCGCTGACCCGCTTCCGCCTGCCCGCGTGACTCTCGCTGATACCCTCCGCGCCATCGTCGGCGAAACGCACGTTCTCGTGCGCCCGGCAGAGCTTATCGTCTATGAGTCCGACGGCCTGCCCGGCTATCATCGCCGCCCCTCACTCGCCGTCTTCCCTGCCGACGCCGATGAAGCGCTCCGCGTGGTCCGGGCGCTCGCAGCCGAGGGGGTGTCGTTCGTGCCACGCGGGGCCGGCACGGGGCTCAGCGGCGGCGCGCTCGCCGACGGCACCGTACTCCTCGGCTTGCAGCGGATGCGGAAAATCCTCGAGATCGATCCCGTCCGCCGGGTGGCGCGCGTCGAGCCTGGGGTGGTGAACGTTTCGCTGACCAAGGCCGCGGCCCCGTTCAGCCTGCACTACGCCCCCGATCCGTCCAGCCAGACGGCGTGCACGCTCGGCGGCAACCTCGCCGAAAATGCCGGCGGTCCGCATTGCCTCAAGTACGGCGTCACGCTCAACCATGTGGTGGGAGCGGTGGTCGCGCTCCCCGACGGCGAGGTGGTGACGCTCGGCGATCCGCACGGGACTGGTGACGCCGCGGGCTACGACCTCCTGGGCGCGTTCGTGGGCAGCGAAGGATGCTTCGGCGTCGCGCTGGAGCTGACGGTGAAGCTCACGCCGAATCCCGAGCGCGTGGTCACGCTGCTCGCCGACTTCACGAGCATCAACGACGCCGCCGAGACGGTGTCGGCCATCATCGCCGCCGGCGTGCTCCCCGCCGCGCTCGAGATGATGGATCAGGCGACCATCGGCGCGGTGGAGTCGAGCATCTACGCGGCCGGATATCCCACGGACGCCGCCGCGATCCTGCTGGTGGAAGTGGACGGCGCTGCGGCCGGGCTCGACGACGACGTGCAGGCCGTGGATCGCCTCTGCCGCGCGCACGGCGCGCGCGACGTGCGCATCGCCACCGAGCCGGCCGCGCGCGCCAAGCTGTGGCAGGGGCGCAAGAAAGCGTTCGGCGCGATGGGGCGCCTGGCCCCGCACCTCGTGGTGCAGGATGCCGTGGTGCCGCGCACCAAACTCACCGCGCTGCTGGCGCAGATCGCGGAGATCGGCGGCCGGCATCGCGTGCGGGTCTGCAACGTCTTTCATGCCGGCGACGGCAACCTGCACCCGAACATTGCCTATGATGCGGGCGACGCCGACGAGTCGGCGCGCGTGCACCTGGCCATGAAGGAGATCATGCAGGCCTGTATCGACGCCGGCGGCACGATCACCGGCGAGCACGGCGTGGGCCTCGACAAGCTGGCGTACATGGACAGCCTGTTCACCGCCGACACCCTCGACGCGATGTGCCGGCTGCGCGATGTCTTCGATCCCGAACGGCGCGCAAACCCGGGAAAGGTTGTGCCGGTGCGGTTCTGCCGTGAACAGCGGCCGCACAAGAGCGCCGGCTGATGCACCACCCAACTTCCACCGCTGATCTTACCGCGCTCATCCGCGATGCCGCCGCGCGCGCGCAGCCCCTGCGCCTCGTCGCCCGCGGCACCTGGCTCAATGGCGGCGCTCCGGTCAGCACCACCGCCGAACCCGTGCACCTCGACGCGTTCAGCGGGATCATCGAGTACGAACCCGGCGACCTCACCATCACCGTGGGAGCGGCAACGACCCTCGCGGAACTCGAGGCGGTGACGGCGGCGCACCATCAGTGGTGCCCACTCGCGCCGTGGGGCGGAGATGCCGGCTCGGTGGGGGCGACGGTCGCGACGGCGACGGCGGGGCCGTTTGCCCACGCGCTCGGACTCCCGCGCGACCTCGTGCTGGGGCTCGAGTACGTGGACGGCACGGGCAAGGTGCTGCGCCCCGGGGGCAAGGTGGTGAAGAACGTCGCAGGGTTCGACCTCACGCGACTGCTGACCGGATCGTGGGGCACGCTCGGGGCGATCACGCGCGTGAGCCTGCGGCTGCGCGCTCATCCCGCCACCGTCGAAACGTGGGCGGTCGCCATCGACGAGGCGCACGCGGGCGACATCGTGCGCGGACTTCGCCGCAGTGCGACCCCCCCGGACGCCTGCGAAGCGCTGGATGCCACGCTCGCGGTGCAACTCGGACTCGGCGCGCAATCGCAGCTGCTGGTGCGGCTGGCCGGCAACGCGGCGTTCGTCGCCGCCGCCCGCGCCGACCTGCATTCACGCGGTGCGGCCGTTGCTGCCGATGCCAGTCTATGGATGCGGCTTCGCGAGGCGCCGCGCGCGGCGGTTGCGCGTGCAGCGATGTCGCCGGGCGTGCGCGCGCTCAATGATCGCGTCAAGCGGACCTTTGATCCCGCGAACATCCTGAACCCGGGAATCATGGGATGACGGCCTCGCTCATCGTGCCGCCGCCCATCGTGCCGCCGCGCCACGCGACTTGCCCGACGCCACTCACCCTCGCGCGCGCCGGCCTGGACAGTTGCGTGCATTGCGGCTTCTGCCTGCAGGCCTGCCCCACGTACCTCGCCCTGGCCGATGAGAACGACTCGCCGCGCGGCCGACTGGTCTTGATGCGCGCCGTCGTCGAGGGCACCGTGGCGCTGGACGACCCGGATGTCGCCACGCACCTGAGCCGCTGCCTCGGGTGCCGCGGCTGCGAGTCGGCCTGCCCCAGTGGCGTGCCGTATGGACATCTATTGGAGAAGGCGCGCGAGACGCTGGCGGCGTTGCGACCGCTGCCGGTGCAGGCGCGCGTCATCCTGTGGGCCTTTGCGCGCCCCGCGCTGTTGCGCGTGGCGCTCTGGTTCGGGCGGATGGCGCGCGATTCCGGCATTGCCGCCGAACTCGCGCGACTGCCCGGCGCGCTCGGCTTCCCGTTCGCGATGCTCGCGTCCACCGTGCGCGATGCCACGCCGGCGTGGACCCCGCGCACCACGCCGACCCGCGCACGCGTGGCCACACTTGATGGCTGTGTCATGGAGGGGCTGTTCACCGAGGTGAACCGTGCCACCGAGCGGGTGCTGTGCGAGAACGGCTACGACCTCTGCCGCACGCCCGGGCAACAGTGCTGCGGCGCGCTGCACGTACACGCCGGCGACGCCGCCACCGCGCGCCGGCTCGCCAAGGCCAACATTGTCGCCTTCGAGGCCGTCGACGCCGAGTACATCGCCGTGAACTCTGCGGGGTGCGGCGCGATGATGAAAGACTATGGCCACCTGTTGGCCGACGAGCCAGAGTGGCGCCACCGCGCTGCCGCGCTCAGCGCCCGCGTGCGCGATGCGAGCGAACTGCTGGCGGACGCCGGCCCGCGCGTCGGCGCGCCATTGGCGCGGCGCATCACCTATGACGCGCCCTGTCATCTGGAGCACGCGCAGCGCATCACCACGCCGCCATTGCAACTGCTCGCCGCCATTCCATCGCTGGAACACGTGCCACTGACCGATCGCGAGCAGTGCTGCGGAAGCGCCGGAATCTTCAACCTCATCGAGCCGGACGTCTCGCAGCGCGTGCTCGGCGCCAAGCTCGAACAGATTGCCGCCACGGGTGCGCCGGTGGTGGCCACCGGAAACCCGGGTTGCCTCATGCATATCGGGGCTGGCTTGCTGCTCGCGGGAAGCGGCGCCACGGCCCGACATCCTATAGAGTTACTGGACGAGAGCTACGCGCGCCGGGAGCGCTGAATGCACGTCGTCATGCTGGAGTTCGAGGGGATCCTTGCCGACACCGCGCCGCACCGCTTGGCGTCGTTGCGCGATGCGCTGGCCGTCGATGCGCTGTCACTCGACGACGAGACGTGGGCCGAGCACTGCCACGGACTGGCCGTGGAGCCGGCGGTGCTCGCCGCACGCCGCGCCCTGGGGGCCGACGAGGATCCCACCGCTGTGGAACTGGCGCGCCTGCGCGCCGAGCGTGCCTTCACGCTGCGCATCGGGCGCGGCCTGATGATGCAGCCCGGCGGGCTCGCCCTCATCCAGGCGCTGCGCACGCAGGCTCGCCTGGCGCTGGTGACGCGCGCCTCGCGACGAACGATCGACTTCGTGCTGACGCTCGCCAACGTGGCAGATGCGTTCACCTGCGTGGTCACGGCAGACGACAGCGTGGAGGGCAAGCCGTCGGGTGAGCCGTACCAACTGGCGCTCGACCGGCTGTCACGCACCGCGCCCGTCGCTCCCGGCGATGCCATCGCATTCGAGGACTCGCGCCCCGGCATCCGGTCGGCACGGGCGGCGGGCGTTCGCACGATCGCGGTGGGGCCGCTGCCGGTGCATCACGCCATGGAAGCCGACGCCTACTATCCGACGCTCGCCGGCTTGTCGTTCGACGACATGCGTGCGCTCGTGCGTGGAGGCCGCTCGTGACCGCCGTGGTGTCGCCGGCTGATGCCGCGGCGTATACGCGGCTGCGCACAGAAGCAGGGACGCTGGATCGTTCGGACCGGCTGCGCATGACGATCAGCGGACCAAAGGCCGCCGAGACCATCGCCGGACTGGTGACCAGCGACGTGAGCGCGATGCAGGGCGGGCACGGTCAGTACGCGGTGGCGCTGACGCCCAAGGGCAAGATCATCGCCGACCTGCGGATCTTTCGACGCGCGCCGGATGACCTGCTCGTTGATGTCCCTTGGGCGGCGGCAGCCGGCTTTTCGGCGATGATCAGCAAATACGTGAATCCCCGCCTGGCCACCTGCGCCGATGTCACCGGCGCGCTGGCGTGTCTCGGCGTAGTCGGCCCCCACGCGCGACAGGTGGTAGCGCACGCACTGGCGTGCTCGCCCAGCGCCTTCGACCTGCTCCCTGCCTATGCGCACACCGAGGTGCCGTTCGGTGATGGTACCGTGATGGTCGCCAGGTCGGTGGACTACGGCATCGACGGCTTCGACTGCTTCGTGCGTGCCGCCGACGCGTCGCGCCTGCACGCGGCGCTGGTGGCGTCGGGTGCGCCCGGTGCCGACCCCGTCGCACTCGAGGTGTTGCGTATCGAGGCCGGGCGCCCCGTCTGGGGCACCGACATGAACGGGGAGACGCTGCCGCAGGAAGCCAACCTCGACACGCTCAATGCCATCTCGTACACCAAGGGATGCTACACCGGGCAGGAAACCGTGGCGCGCGTGCACTTCCGCGGTCACGTCAACCGGTGCCTTCGCGGGCTGCGTGCGGAGTCGCTGCCCGCCGGGGAAGCACGCGTGTTCGCCGGCGACGCGGACGTCGGCGACGTGCGCTCGCGCGCCGTCTCGCCCCGACTGGGGGCGATCGCACTCGCAATGTTGCGGCGCGAAGTCGAAGGCGGTGCGACGGTGACTGTGCGCTCGGCCGGCGGCGACGTTCCGGCGACGGTGGTCGACCTTCCCTTCCCCCTGTTACCGTCGCCCTCATCACCGGAGCCTCGGGGCTGGTCGGCTCGCACCTCGTGGAACGGTTGCAGCGCGACGGATGGCAGCTGCGTGCGCTGGTGCGTGATCGTTCGCGCGCGTCGTGGCTCGTCGCGCAGGGCGTGACACTGTACGACGGCGACACGCAGGACGCCGTTGCCTTTGCGCGCGCGGCTGAGGGCACCCAGTTCGTCTTTCATTGCGCGGCGGCCATCACGCCGCGCGGCGGATGGGAGGCGTATCGCGCACCGAACATCGACGGCACGCGGCATGCGATCGAGGCGGCGGCCGCCGCCGGCGCACGGCTGCTGCACTTGAGCTCAGTGGCCGTCTACGGGCCCGATGGACGCTATGCGCTGTCGCACGGATCGGGACTGCAGGAGCTTCAGCCACTCCGTCCGATTCCCGAGGGGGCGTGGTATGCGCGCTCCAAGCGGGAGTCGGAAGCGATGGTGATGTCGGCGCATCACGAGGGGCGCATCTGGGCGACGGCCGTGCGCCCCTGTGTGATCTACGGGCCGCGGGACCGCCAGTTCGTGCCGCGCGTCGCATCGTTGCTGCGACAGCCGCTGGCACCTCGCATCGGCAACGGACGCGCGGCGCTGTCCATCGTGCACGCGCGGAGCGTCGCCGCGCTGGCAGTGCTCGCGGTGACCAGCGAGGTTGGCGCCGGGCGCGCCTACAACGTTACCAATGATCCGCCGATCACCGTGAACCAGTTCTACGAGGCGGCGCAGGGCGGCCTGGAGCGGCGCGTCCGCTGGGTCCCCGTTCCGGGTGCTGTGGCGCAGGGCGCACTGTCGGCGGCGGGCGCCGTCCTGCGAGCGCTGCGCGTCCCCGGCTCGGCGCTGCTGAACGCGACGTCGCTCGATTTTCTGCTGCAGGACAATCCGTTTTCGAGCGAACGCGCCAGGATTGAACTGGGATGGACCAGTGACATCAGTCCGATGGACGCCGTCGCCGAAGCCTTCCGCGATTCGGCGGGACGTCGTTAAGCGAGCACGGGCGCGACTTTCGTCGCGCCCGTGCTCACTACGATGGAACGAAGACTACGGCTTCTTTGCAGCGGCCGGGGCTTCAGCGGCCGGAGCAGCAGCGGCCGGAGCAGCGGCCGAATCCGTCTTGGTGGTGTCAACTACAGCGGCAGCGGCCGGAGCGGCAGCGGCGCTGTCAACGGCCGGAGCAGCCTCTTCCTTCTTGGCGCAAGCGGAAAGAACGAGCACAGCGGCGACGAGGGCAAAACGCTTCATTGAGATAATCTCCAGATGGGGGACACGAAAGGCACAGCGCGAGACTGCGCCTTGGTACGCAGTGCTCGATGGCGCTGAAGTTACGAACTCAAAACACATCGTCAAGACATGTGGCATGCACCTACGTGGGGAGCGCATGCCGATGCGAAACGAATGCATCGGGTCCGCCTCCGGTCGAGCAAACTCGTGGTCCCGTCACGCGCTCACCTAAGCCGAAGTTCAGCACCTAAAGATACGATCTAACTGCCTAGCGCGCAACCAGTTGCAGTCAACCGGGTGGACAGGATGCCCTGCCGATGCCCCGGGAGACCCCCTATCTTGCCTTGAATACCCACCGTTCGGCGTGAACGGACCTCCTCTCCGGGTCGCCCAACCGTGCCAGAGACCCCCCTGACCCAGACCGCCAGCCAGACCGCCAGCCAGACCGCCAGCCAGACCGTGCGGGGCGCCTGCCCCCACGACTGCCCAGACAGCTGCGCGATGATCACGACCGTGGAAAACGGGCGTGCCACCCGGGTGCAGGGCGATCCGGACCATCCGTTTACGGCCGGGTTCCTGTGCACCAAGGTCAACCGCTACCTCGAGCGGACCTACCACCCGGATCGGCTGCTGCACCCGATGCGGCGGGTCGGCCAGAAGGGCGAGGGGAAGTTCGAGCGGGTGAGCTGGGACGAGGCGCTGGGGGACATCGCCACTCGCCTGCTGGGCATCGCCTCCGGCCCACACGGCCCGCAGGCCATTCTCCCGTATTCGTACGCCGGGACCATGGGACTGCTCCAGGGGGAGTCCATGGACCGGCGCTTCTTCCATGCCCTGGGCGCCTCCCAGCTGGACCGGACGATCTGCAGCACGGCGGGCGCCTGGGGAATGCGAATGACGGTCGGCGCGAGCATCGGCGCCGACGCCGAAGGCATCCCGTCGAGCGATCTCGTGCTGCTCTGGGGCACCAACACCCTGACGGCCAACCCGCATCTGTGGCCGTTCGTGCGGCAGGCGCGCGAGCGCGGGGCGCGCGTACTCTGCATTGACCCGGTGCGCACACGCACGGCGGACCAGTGCGACGAGTGGATTCCCATTCGTCCCGGCACCGACGGCGCCTTGGCCCTGGCCATCATGCACGTGCTCTTCGCTGAGGGGCTGCAGGACGACGACTACCTGGCCCGGCACACGCTCGGCAGCGACCAGCTGCGTTCGCGCGTGGGAGACTATTCACCCGAAGTCGCCGCGCCAATCACCGGACTGAGCGCCGATCGCATCCGGTCGCTGGCCCGCGAGTACGGGCGCGCCAAGGCGGCCTTCATCCGCATCAACTACGGCCTGCAGCGCCATGGCGGTGGCGCGATGGCGGTGCGCACCATCGCCTGCCTCCCCGCGGTCACCGGGCACTGGCGCCGTCCAGGCGGCGGAATACAACTGTCGACGAGCGGAAACTTCGGGTTCAATGTTGGGGCGCTGGGACGGCCGGATCTGTCGCCACCGGTGCGCACGATCAACATGATTCGCCTGGGAGACGCGCTCACGCTGCCCGATGCCGGCGTCGGCGGGCCACCGGTGCAGGCACTCGTGGTCTACAACTCCAACCCGGCCGCTGTGGCGCCGGACCGCAACCGGGTACTCGCCGGTATGCGGCGCGACGACCTGTTCACCGTGGTGCTGGAGCACTTCCAGACCGACACGGCCGACTACGCGGACTATGTGCTGCCGGCCACGACGCAGCTGGAACACTGGGACGTGATGCGCGCCTACGGCCATCTGTACGCCACGCTCAACCGCCCGGCGATTGCTCCGCTGGGCGAGTGCAAGCCGAACACGCAGATCTTCCGCGACCTGGCCGCGCGCATGGCGCTCAAGGATCCGTGCTTTGCCGACGACGATGACACGTTGCTGCGCCAGGCGCTGACGACGACCGACCCGAAGATGGCCACGGTCACCTATGACACCTTGATGGAAGCCGGCTGGGCGCGGCTCAACCTGCCGACCCCACACGTGCCGTATGCCGAGGGAGGCTTTCCGACGCCGAGCGGCAAGTGCGAGTTCTACTCCGAACGCATGGCACAGATGGGGCTCGACCCGCTGCCCAACTTCACGCCGCCGCACGAGTTTCCCGAGCGGGTGCCGGAACTCGCGGCGAAGTATCCACTGACCCTCATCTCGTCGCCGCGGCACCAGTTCCTGAACACGACGTTCGTGAACATCGCGTCGCTGCGTCGCGATTCCGAACCGGAAGTGGCGCTGCACGCCAATGACGCGGCCATGCGCGGCATCGCCGACGGCGTCCGCGTGAATGTGTTCAACGATCGGGGCGCCTTCTCGGCGGTGGCCCGGGTGGGAGACGGCGTGCGCCCGGGCGTCGCGTGGGCGCCGAGCATCTGGTGGGCCAAGCTGACGGGCGACGGGCACAATGCCAACGAGACCACGTCGCAGCGCCTCACCGACATGGGGGCCGGACCGGTGTTCTACGACAATCTCGTGGAAGTGGCGCCGGCAGAGTAGGAATGCGTTGTTCCTGGAGTGCTACTGCGGAACTCCCGATTTTCGGATAACGGCCGATTTTGGGGATACTACACACCCCATCTGTCGTGCTGTCATCCCGAATTTCGGCCGTTATCCTCGGTGATCGTGAGTACCGCCGTTGCAGTTTTTGGCGCTCGGACGTGTCGAATCAATGACGGTTCTACTGCGGAAACCCCGATTATTGGATAACGGCCGATTTTGGGGATACGACACACCCCATCTGTCGTGCTGTCATCCCGTATTTCGGCCGTTATCCTCGGTGATCGTGAGTACCCCCGTTGCAGTAATTTCGCCTCGGACGCGTCGGATCAATGACGGTTCTACTGCGGAAACCCCGATTATTGGATAACGGCCGATTTTTGGGATACGGCGGGAGATCATCGTGGACGAAAGCGAACTGCTGCACGGCGAGGTCACGCGTCAGGTGATCGGGGCGTTCTACTACGTGTACAACCGGCTTGGGCACGGCTTTCTGGAATCGGTGTACCAGAAGGCACTGGCAAATACGCTGGAACGAGCCGGGACGCGTGTACGCCGCGAAGCACCGATGACCGTGGAGTTCGAGGGAGTCGCGGTCGGGGATTTCCGGGCCGACCTCGTGATCGAGGAGCGCGTGATCGTCGAGGTCAAGGCAGTCGGCCAGCTCGGCCCTGCACATGAGGCGCAGTTACTGAACTACCTTCGTGCATCTGGCCTCACCATTGGACTGCTGCTCAACTTCGGCCCGAAGGCC